>JASLJB010000042.1 GCA_030152605.1 Acinetobacter sp.
GGTGATACGGGTGCTGCAGGTGCCGATGGTCAATCTGCATATGACTTATATAAAGCCTCTGTTGAAGCGACGGGTGGTACAGCCCTTACACTGGATGAATGGTTGAAATCATTGACCGGTAAAGACGGTATCAATGGTGCTAACGGTCAATCCGCTTATGACATCTATGTGGCTTCTGTACCAGAAGGCGAACAGCCAAAAGATGTTGCAGATTGGCTAGCAGGTTTGGCTGGTGTTGCAGGTCAAGACGGTAAAGATGGTGCTGCAGGTCTCAACGGTAGCAATGGTCAGTCAGCCTATGAACTTTATGTTGCTGATGTTGAAGCCAAAGGTGAAACTGCACTGGGCTTGCCAGAATGGATCGCCTCACTCAAAGGTACAGACGGCAAAGACGCCTTTACCCTCGCTAAACCCGTGATTGCCGTAAATACTGCAGATGAACTCTCAGGTACAGCCAAAGCGGGCGAAACCGTGGTGATCTTAAATGGCTCAGGTCAAATTATTGCTGAAAAAGTTGTGGCAACAGATGGCACATTCAGCTTTGATCCAAACCCACTCAAAGATGCCATCGGTTCAATTTACGTGACAGATGCAAACGGTGGCGTATCGGATAGCTTTACCTTGGTCGGCTCGCAGGATGGTCGTGATACTACAGCCCCTGATAGCCCTGTGGTTGAAGTCAATGATCTGTCGAGCTTAAGCGGTACGGCTGAAGCCAATAGTGAAATTGTCGTTACCATTGGCAATAAAAAGTTCACCACCCAAACAGATGACAAAGGTGACTGGTCGTTTACACCAAATCCAATGGTCACTGAGAATGCCTCTGCTGCGATCATTTATGCTCAAGATGCAGCGGGCAATAAGAGCGGTCCGGTGATCTTGTTTAAGCCAGTCGATTCAAGCCCAGCAGATTTGGTGGGTGATGTGACGGTGCTTGATGACCTCAATGCAGATGACTTTATTAACCAACAAGAGTTGGGTGATAAAAATCTAATTCAAATTGCGATTGCACTGGGTACAGATGCCAAAGCGGGTGATGTGATTTCCGTCAATGGCGATAAATATGTCCTCAATAGCCAAGATGTGGCAACGGGCCAATTGCAGGTCAAACTGCCAGTCCGTGAAGGCGAAAACAGCATTATCGTGACTGCGGAAAATGCCGCAGGTCAAACAGATCGAGTAGAAAAACAACTGACTGTAGATACTGTTGTGGGCGAGGCGACCTTGGAGTCGGTCAGTCCTGAGACTGATTTGGCGATCAATGCGGCGGTCGGCAAAGATCTATTGATCAATGCGAAAGAAGCCACAGGCCAAGTCACACTTGCCGGCCAAGCAGAAGCCAATGCCACTGTGCTGGTGAAAGTGGATGGCTCAGATCTGACATGGACAGCACAAGTTGATGACCAAGGTCAGTGGCAGATCGAACTCAGCCCTGCAGAACTGGCAGCATTGCCAGAGGGTACATTGAACTTCAGCATTCAAAGTACAGATCAGGCGGGGAATAGCGCAGTCAGCACAGATGCCTCTGTCAGTATTGATCGTCAGGGTCCTGAGCTGACATTGACAGTCGATCTCGATGGTACTATTCATGTTGAATCTGTAGACACACTCTACAATCCTGCAGATGGGACTGTGGCAACACTTGAAGATTTGGCTGCCGCACTCAGTTCGACCACCGCTGGTGACTTCAGTGTAGTCGATGGTCGTATTCAGTTTGTACCAAAAGATCCGAACTTCTACGCTGTGGTGAACGTGAGCTTGGCAGATGGTCAGTTTACCGATCTCGCAGGCAATCCAAATATCACCGATAGTGGTAGCAGCACAGGTTCTGGTGTTGTGGATACTGCAGATGCACCAAGCGTTGTGATTACATCAAGTGATTATGATGTGGTAGCAGATCAAAGCACCATCATCAGCTTCACATTCTCTGAGTTGGTCAAAGGCTTTAGCTTGGATGACGCGACAGTAAGCGGTGGGATATTGTCCAACTTGGTTCAAGATCTAAAAAATCCATTGATCTACACCGCTGTATTTACCCCAGATGTTGCGGATATCGTTTCTGGCAATATCACAGTGGCAAAAGACAGTTACGTGAGTTTGACCACAGGTAAAGTAGGTCAGGCCGGACAGCTTGAGCAGTTGATCAAAGGTGATAGCTTGAAACCAAATCAGCCAACGCTGAGCTTGGCAGAAGATAGTGGTATTTCTAATACAGATGGCATTACCAAAAACGCTCAGGTCAATGTCAGCATCGATCCAGCCAACCAATGGCGCTTTAGCAGTGATGCGGGCAAAACTTGGTCAGCGTGGATGGATAAATCTGCGACTTCATTTGACTTGGCAGCCAATGCACACTATGCGTTCGGTCAGGTTCAGGTCGAGCAAAAAGATCCAGCCGGCAATAGCAGCATTGGTACCTTACAACAGGCAGTAACTGTTGATACAGTTGCCAATCCGGTTGTGATCACTGATATCGCAAACAAATTTGTGATTGATGGCGATGCACGTGCCAAAGGCTTTGTGATCAAAGGTACTGCGGAGGCTTTTGCCAAAGTTGGCATCATGATCACGGGTACAGACAATGTAAAAAATATCACGGCTGATGGACAAGGCAATTGGAGCTATACGGTGTCTGCTGCGGATGCGCAAAAGAGTATGCCAAAAGCAGGTGATGGCTTTAGCGTCAAAGTGTATCAAGTCGATGTGGCTGGCAATATCTCAGCGTCAATCGATAAAACCGCGACTTCAAACATGATTGTGGCTCAGCACTCGATTGATGTGATCGCAGGTGATGATGTCATCAATGGTCATGAGGCCAGTGTTGGTGTCAATATTAGTGGCGGTACGAGCGCTAAAACCTTGGATTCGGTCTATGGCGTACTTTATTTATTAAATAGCAGTGGTGCGCGCGGAGAGATCTTAGCAACCACTACGTTGAATAAAACGGGGGGCTGGGAACAGAAACTCAGCAAAGCACAGATTGAAGCCTTTGCATTAAAAGGCCAAAACTTTGAATATGTATTATTTGATGACAAGCCATTGATTGGTGACTATTCTAATCAACTTGCCAGCCGCAAATTCAGCATTGATCTTAAAGTTGATACCGGTACCTATAGCGTCAGCAATGATCAAGGTGACAACATCGGCGATAACGGTTATCTGACCAATGACAGTACACCGACTTGGTTAGGTAAAACTGAAGCGGGTGCTGTGGTTGAGCTGATGATTGGCGGTATCTCTTATGGCAAGACGGTGGCTGATGCACAAGGTCAATGGAGCATTACCGCAAATAAACCATTGGCGGAAAATGGCAAGAGCTTGCCAAGTCATGATGTGAAACTGAACTACACTGACAAAGCCGGCAATACCGCCACCTTAGGTCATAAGATCAGCATCGACCTCACCGCACCAATCGTGACCATTGATGCGCCAATTTCAGGTGACAATATCGTTACTGCAACTGAGGCAAAACAAGGTCTCAGCATCAGTGGTACTGTTTCAGGTGCAGAAGTGGGTCAAAATATTTTGATCACGGTTGCAGGCAAAACCCATACTGTCAAAGTAACTGAAAATGCGCAGTGGAAGCTTGATATCTCTGCAGCAGATCTTGCAGGGCTCAGTGCAGGCGATAACCAGATTCGAGTTTCAGTTAAAGACAAAGCAGGTAATGTCTCCAAAGATGCAGTACATCATATTGTCTACAAAGGTGATGACCTCAATACCGACAGCGTGATCGTCGAGATTGATGAAGCCGCGTTGTTGAGCAGTGAAACTGTGGTGATGACCGGTCGTTTTGATAACGCCGATTCCAGCACATTGGTTGACTTTGCCAAAGCCTATATTGAGGCGCCGAACACGGCCTTATCTGTTGAAGGCAAAGCTGTGCAGTGGCGCAATGACGGTTCTAAACTTCTGATTGGTCAAGTCGATGGAAAAGAGATCATCCGTGTCAGCATCGATGATCAGGGTCAATATACCGTCAGCATGAGCCAAGCGATTCAGCATGGCGCCAAAAACACAGCGACTGATCAGGCTTTGGCCTTTGATGTTCGGATCAACTTTGCCAACGAACGTGGTGATGTTGCTGACTCCAAGATCATTACCGTCAATGTCAAGGATGATGTGCCAGTCATGGCCACTGATCGTCAAGTTGATCTCACCGACAGCACCGTGGTTGAGGGCAATGCTTATGTCAAGACCAGTGCTGATGGTGTGGCTGAGATGGAAATTAAAGTGGATAACACCCTCTTTAAGATCAACTTAGACACCAAGACCGTGACTCAATCTGTGGAGCAAGGCGGCAGTAACAAGGTTGTGGCCTATAGCTATGACTTAGACGATGCCAGCAATAGCCAAATGGTGATCTCGACTGCACGCGGTGAAGTGATCAAGGTCAACTTAACCACAGGCGATTATCATTATTCAATCTTGTCTGCACCGCCGGCAAGCTTTGATACCAGTTCCGAAACTAAAGTGAGTGTCGGTGGTTCAAATGCCTTGTTGGGTATTATCAATGCCAACGTTGCAGGTCTGATCGAGTTTGAAAATGAGCAGATGTTTGCAGTGCAAGGCGATGATATTCATAAAGTCAAAATTATGATGCATGCTGTTGATGTGGGTGGTTTATTGGGTACCTTGATTGGTCAAATGAAAGAAATGACCTATAACAAGATCTTAGCCAATGAGTTTGGTTATAAAGTCACCACCAAACCTGCAGTCTTGGGTCTTGGGCCAATGGAGCTTTTGGTTGAATCAACTGATGGTCAACCTCTTGATGATTACAAAGTCAATCAGTTGTTGTCGACCATTGCGGTTGAAGGTGGCTTGTCACAGATATTAAATGTGGGTGTGCTCCCAAGCAGTACCATTAAAGCCTTGGATGCATCAGGTAAGGAGCTTGCATCGAAAACCACAGTACAAGTGGCGGATATTGGTCTGCTCGGTGGCTTACTCTCAGGTGAAAAAGCGTCAACCATGTTGATCGATGTTGATGGTCGTGGTTCAACACTGACCAAAGCTGGTGAGTCGGATGACTGGTCGATTTACGGCCTAGATGGCAACGACAAAATCTTTGGCGGTAACGGCAACGACCGCCTATATGGGGGGCGTGGTGCAGACCAAATCACCGGCAACGAAGGTAACGATGTCATCGTCGGTGGACGTGGTAATGACATTCTGACCGGCGGAGAAGGCTCGGATACCTTCCGTTGGGAACGTGGTGATCAATTGGCCACGCTCGGTGTGGCACGTGATGTAATCACAGATTTTGATGTGCGTGCCAAGGCTTTGGGTGGTGATGTACTTGATCTGCGTGACTTCTTGGTCGGTGCCGGTCGCCTTGGCTTTACACCGGGCAATCTCACCAATTACCTAAATTTTGAATATGATGCGGTGAGTGGCAAAACCATTATCGCGATCAGTACCCAAGGTAAATTTATTGGTGGTTTCCAACAGGGCAGCAGCGACAAAGATGTAGATCAGTTTATCGAACTCAATGGGGTGAACTTGTTGCAGTCGGATGATTCGGATTTCCCTGTCAAATTTGGCAATGACTACGAGATCATCGAATTCTTGCTCAGCCAAGGCAATCTCAATGTTGCAGTGTCTAAAGGTGGTGACATAGACAACAAAACCAACATTGGAATTAGTGTGGTTGATAAAGATGGCGATAGCGCTTCGACCCATATCGATATCAACACCAGTCATTTAGACAAGAAAGACTTTAATCCAAATAACCAAGCGCCGTTTATTTGGGGTAAAAATACTTCATTCGGTATTCTCGGTTTGGATCTCTTGAGTTTGGTTAAACTCGGTGAGCAAGACTTATTTGTTTATGACGTTGATGGTGATTTGCGTACAGTAGATATCAAATTCCAGCAAGGCATCGCGGTCAATGTGACGCGTCCAACATTTACTTGGTCGAAGAAATTGGCAGCAGAACTTGGTCTAAAAGCTGAAGTGATTGAATCTACTGGGCTATTGGGCTTGATCGGTCCAAGCGTGACATTGAAGATTAGTTCACTGGTACCGAACCAAAACATTAGCAATAGTGCGATTAACCAATTCCTCGCCAGTATCAAATTGGGTGCTGCGGATGGTCTTGAAGGGATCGATGGTGACTTACTCAGTCTGGATGTGATCAATGGTTTGTCGATTACCGCAACCGACAGTCATAACGTCAGCACCAAGCAAACCATGGGTAAACTGCTCGATCTCGACTTACTCACCAATTCATCTCGTCTCAACGGCAAGGTCAACTTGGTTGAAGGGACAGCAGAGGGTGATGAGATCAATAACGCGGCAGCCAAAAAAGCTTCTACCATCTATGGCTATAACGGTGATGATGTGATCACTGCCAGTGCGCATGGTGATGTGATTTATGCTGGACGTGGCAACGACACTGTTTATGGTGGTGCGGGCAATGACTTGATCTATGGTGGTGAAGGTAACGACATCATCTATGGTGGTGCAGGCAACGACATCCTATTTGGTGGTGCAGGTGATGACAAACTCTATGGCGGCGCAGGCAATAACACCTTTATAGGAGGTGCAGGCAAAGATGAGTTCCATAGTGCTGCAGAGGCTGGCCAAGACACTGTGATTTATGATCTGTTGGATAAAGCCAGTGCTACGGGTGGCCATGATCAGGACCAATGGTTTGGTTTCACCAAGGGCAATACTCAAACTCAATGGAATGCTGATCAGCTCGATATTTCTGAATTACTCCAAGATAATTTTGATCATAACCGTGCTGAGTTCTTTAGAGAAAACAACACTTCGGAGTTCTTTAAATATATTGGTGAGTTTATCGATGTCAAAACCGTCAATGGCGATACTGTGATTAGTATTGACCGCGATGGTAAGAGCTATGGTGAAGTGGTCGTGGACAAGAAAACCGTGATTGCTGAAATACCGAATCAATTTAAACATACTGAGTTGATTACCTTGAAAGGCGTCAGCACAGACTTAGAAGAGCTATTACAAAACCATCAGATTATGTTCTGAGTGTGATTGAGTAAAGCAGGAAAATATGCTGTGTGATGAAAGAGAGAACCTTCGGGTTCTCTTTTTTTGTTTTGAAAATGAATCAAATACATTAATCTTGAAGTCTCATTATTTGAAATACACGAAAACATTAGATTTTATTTATTTTAAATCTAATCACCACATTGAAAAAAACATAGTGATATAAAACACCATCAAGGAGTCGATGATGCAACAGACCAGTCCGCAACAGATGAATTCGAAGCAGGCAAGCCAGCAAGATCCATTCGCACAGTCCTTAGGGATTGAAATTCGCCATGCCAGTTTTGATACGGCAGAGGCGGGGTTAGAAATCCAGCCCAATCACTGTAATGTCTTGGGTACGGTACATGGCGGAGTGATCTTCACGCTGGCAGATGCCAGTTTTGCTGCGGCTTGTAATAGCGGTGATGCGCACTTTATAGGTCTGCAAACCGAAATCCGTTTCATGCGTCAGGCCAAGGGTAAAACCCTTAAGGCGGTGGCCAGTCTGATTACATCGACGACCAAGTTGGCACATTATCAAGTCAGTGTCGCGGATGAACTCGGCAATCCAGTCGCGCATTTTACCAGTACGGCATATCGGGTCGGGGATAAAGCTTAAACTGTGATGAAGTGAGATCAGATCGGTGAGCCATAAAAAAAAGCCGCTGCATCTGCAGCGGCTTTCTCATTATCGCGACACCAGGGCCGCGATGGAGTGGTTGTTATAAATGACGTCTAAATGATTGAGATAAACAAATGACTTAGATCGTTTCAAGCGCAGCGTTAAATGTTGCACTTGGACGCATCACAGCGCTAACTTTGGCTTGGTCTACTGCGTAGTAACCACCGATGTCAGCCGCTTTGCCTTGTACTGCAGCAAGTTCAGCGATGATCTTATCTTCATTTTCAGCCAATACTTTTGCAAGTGGTGCAAACTTGGCTTTAAGTTCAGCATCTTCGTCTTGCGCAGCAAGTGCTTCAGCCCAGTACAGCGACAGATAGAAGTGGCTGCCACGGTTGTCCAACTCGCCAGTACGACGTGATGGCGATTTCTCATTGTCAAGCAATTGGCCAGTCGCGAGATCCAATGTTTTCGCTAACAATTTAGCGCGTGCATTGTTTTCTTTGATGCCAAGCTCTTCAAGAGAAACGGCTAGCGCCAGGAACTCACCGAGTGAATCCCAACGCAAGTGGTTTTCTTCAACCAATTGCTGTACGTGTTTCGGCGCTGAACCACCTGCACCTGTTTCGTACATGCCACCACCGGCCATTAATGGCACGATTGACAACATTTTCGCAGACGTACCCAATTCCATGATCGGGAACAAGTCAGTCAGGTAATCACGTAAGATGTTACCCGTTACTGAAATGGTATCTAGACCACGTGCCACACGTTCAAGCGTATAACGCATTGCACGGACTTGTGACATGATTTGGATGTCTAAACCAGCAGTGTCATGATCTTTCAAGTATTTTTGTACTTTCTTGATCAATTCATTTTCGTGTGGGCGGTATGGGTCAAGCCAGAAGATTGCCGGCATGCCTGAGTTACGTGCACGTGTAACTGCAAGTTTTACCCAGTCACGGATCGGCGCATCTTTGACCTGACACATACGCCAGATATCGCCTTCTTCCACTTCTTGCGACATCAACACTTCACCTGTTTCAAGATCCGTGATGTTAGCGGTACCCGCTTGTAGAATTTCAAACGTTTTGTCGTGTGAACCGTATTCTTCTGCTTTTTGCGCCATCAAACCAACGTTTGGCACTGTACCCATGGTTTTCGGATCGAAGTTACCATTCCATTTACAAAAATTGATCATTTCTTGGTAGATACGTGCAAATGTTGACTCTGGCATCACTGCTTTACAGTCATACTGTTTGCCGTCAGCGCCCCACATTTTGCCACCACCACGGATCATCGCAGGCATAGACGCATCGACGATAATATCGTTTGGTGAATGGAAGTTGGTGATGCCTTTGGCTGAATCAACCATCGCCAAAGCTGGACGATGTTCTTGACATGCATGCAAATCACGGATGATTTCATCATGCAATGATTCAGGAAGCGTTTCGATTTTTTCGTACAGCGATGACATACCGTTATTCACGTTAATGCCAAGCTCATCGAACAGTTTACCGTGTTTCTCAAACGCGTCTTTATAGTAGATCTTGACGCAGTGACCGAAAACGATCGGGTGAGAAACTTTCATCATGGTCGCTTTAACGTGTAAAGAGAACAGGATGCCTGCTTCGCGGCAATCATCAAGTTGTGCTTCATAGAACTCGCAGAGCGCTTTTTTGCTCATAAACATAGAGTCAATGATTTCAGCATCTTGAAGTGCAACTTTTGGCTTAAGCACAATGCTTTCGCCAGTTTTAGTGATCAGTTCCATCTTGACGTTGCGTGCGCGGTCAAGCGTGATTGATTTTTCACCGTGATAAAAGTCACCATGATCCATATGTGAAACGTGAGTTTGTGACCACTCTTTCCACTGACTCATCGAATGTGGGTGCTTCTTGACGTTGTTTTTCACCGCAGTAGGTGCGCGACGGTCTGAGTTACCTTCGCGAAGTACAGGGTTTACAGCTGAACCAAGGCATTTACCATAACGCGCCTTGATTGCTTTTTCTTCATCAGTTGTTGGATTTTCTGGATAATCAGGAATGGCAAAGCCCTTCGATTGAAGTTCCTTGATACATGCCATTAATTGGCCAACGGAGGCACTAATATTCGGAAGTTTGATAATATTTGTATCTGGATCTTGGGTAAGACGACCTAGCTCTGCGAGGTTGTCGGCTACCTTTTGCTCTTCGCTGAGGTAGTCAGTAAATTCTGCGAGCACGCGTACGGCCACTGAGATATCTGTTTTGACAATCTCGACACCGGCCGGCTTAGTAAAGGTCTCAATGATCGGCAGTAGCGAGTATGTCGCTAGCAGTGGCGCCTCGTCGGTCAGTGTGTAAATGATTTTTGACTTTCCACCAGCCATATATAGCCCCTTGCGTTGAATTGAGTTTTTTAGGACCAAGCTTTTGGCTCGGTTCCTTTAAACCGGTTTGCTTAAGTAAAAACATGCTGAGTATATCAGCCCTGATTGCATCTCAGCCAATGAAATATCTTTTCAGAATGCTAATTGACTGAAAAAACATACAGATTGGTCATTTTTGCCAATATAGGTATTCCTAGACAAGCGTTTTAATGTACTAAATTGCAGGAATACTTTGTTATACATTTGAAAAATAATCACATTTAGGTAGAAGCATAATGGTGGGTGAGCTCAATCTAAACGCAGATTGATTGAAAAGTGTACGCAAAATATTGGGATACAAGCGACCAAATACTGTCAATCTGAGTGAAATTCTGTTTGAAAAAGCTGGTTTTGAGCGCTGAATTTGGATTGGATCGGTTTAATCTGAACTGTTCATTATTCTGTTTATTTAAAATTATTTTACTTGATATTAATGGTTTAATTTTAAGCAGCTTGGGCGCTAAATTCATGCTGGCCCAAAAATACTGTGTCTGGCGATCTATAAGAACGCTGGTCGATTATTGAGGTTTTTCAAATTGAATATAGTGCTTATAGTTGAACAGATTATTTGAATGGTCGGGGATCTAGACTTCCAAACTGATGGATACTGAGTACTCAAAAGATAATTTGCACCTGCAGTGCAAAAGATCCTTGAAGCGTCTTATTTATGCTCATCCTGATGAGATTTTTCTATTGGCGGTGTTAGTTCCGTAGGTGTCGTTTGTTGCGTGACGACTTTGGATTTGCGGTTAGGCATATAGTCTGGTTCATTAGACATCGCTAAATATAGAAAAGTAAAAAAGATAGTCGTTAAAGTGCCAACAATGGCAATAAACTTCCAACCCAAAATTGTTGATTCTGAATCGGTTGATGACGAAGTTCTTTTCATAAAAAAATCCAAATGGCAAAGAGATTTAAAAAGCACATTCTTATATCACAATATTAGTGCTGATTAAAAATAGATAATCTTGTGACTTCGGATTGATCAGTATTTCTTAATGGTGATCTCTAGTTTTCTTTGATTGGACTCAGCATAATACTGTTATTTAATCGATATTCTGCAGGGCTATGAAAAAAATATTATGGGTCGTCTTGGTTTTAAGCCTTTGGGGATGTACTGAAAGTGATAAAACAGTTCAGAAAAAACAACAAGCACAAACTGAGAAGATCTCGCATGAGTTTCTAGATGCCACAATGTCGAAGCAGAAAGTTGAAAGTATCTGTGTGATTGCATCTGAGTTTGCTGAAAATGTCATGGATGCTCGACAAAATGAAATTCCACTGCAAGATCTGATGGCGTATTTTAAAGCGTTTTCTAACTCAGAAGCGACTGAAACGGCACATGAAACGGAAAAGTTAAATAAACGATACCTTGTTGAAGCTTATAAACTGCCGAAAGAAACAACTGAAGAGGGCGTGCAGAAGGCGATCCAGCATTTCAAAGAACAGAAATATGCTGAATGCATCAACTCGGCTCAATAAGGTGTGAAAGGATTCATCATGGATTTAAAATAATTAAGTGCAAAGTACGATGAATTTGTGAGTAGCTATCTTTTCCCTATGGATGCAAAAGCTCGATATCTTAAAAAAAATGCAGATTTAAACCGGCTTCAAGTGCTTTTAGATAATATGGCATGTAATCTTATATTTTTTAAAAACTACTTTGTGAAAACAAGCGTTGGGGATGATGCATTCGATGTTTATAAAAACTTTTCAATTCTTATCGATGGCAACGAGATCATTCTAAATACCAATGATGCACCTGATTTTAACAACAAAGATGAGTATTTAAATTGGCTCTTGTCTGTAATAAACGCGCAAATTGCTGCTAAATAATTTAAAGATACGCCTTAATAGTGTAGTTGGATAGAGCATCATCTTTCTAAACGGATGTTGGATGCGCCAGTAAAAAAGTGCGAATTATAATAGTGTTTCTTCTTAGATAGTAGACTGTTTTAAAAGGTTTTTATCACTTAAGCTGGCTGATTGTTTTTTAGGTAAGTGAGATCGGCGTGAGTAAAGTAAATGACGAGGTTTTAGGTATTATTGAGAAGCTTGGAGATTCGGCCATTCTGGTCAAAGATTTAGATATCCTAGGAATACCTGTGCCTACAAGTATTGAAGATGCCGGGGCTGTTGGGGTGCTTTATGGGGCGTATAAAGCAGTTTCGTACTTTAGAGAAAATACTTTTAGCAAGGCCTTTGTTCAATTTAATAACGAGCTAAGATTTCTAAGCGATGAGCAGAAGATTAGATTTTATGAAAAGTACGGTAAAAAAGGGGTGCAAGGTTTTGGCGAACAGGCCTTGTTAATGTTGAATAAAATTGAGATGGTATTAGCAGCTAAAATGCTTGGGAAAGCACACTACATGCTGGCAATCGAAAAGATTGATAAAGATACTTATTATAACTACGGACACATCGTTAAAAGTATAAACCCTTATCTTTTTAATAATATCGTTAAGATTTTCCAAGAAGATCATGCTGAGCGCGCATATGAAGGTGGTCTATACTTAACCCTGTCGAGCCTAGGATTGATGAGTGAGGCTGATGCTCAACTTTATCCAGGAAGTTTACCCAAAACTGGATATGAAATATCTGAATTCGGTAAAAAGTTTTATGAAGACATAGTTGAACCTTTCAAAAACGAAATTTAAAAAACTCATCGCAATACTATAAACATACATTAATTGATTAGTACTGTATCTATTCAGTGGCTCTCTAAAGTAGGGGGGGAAAGTTGCAGCAGAACGGATGAACTCACGGCGCGAAAAAACTTTAGAAGGAATGGTCACTTATGTGGCTTTCCTTTATTTAACTTGTTATTTTATAGTCACTTAATTCGAGTGACATAATATGAAAAAGTTATTTGTTCTTGGGGTGTTATCGGTCAGTTTGATTGGTTGTGTTAGCAATCCAGCGAAACCAATGAATCAGGCAGACTTAGTGAAGTTACGCACGATCTGTATTGAACATAACGTTGATGTGTCGATTCCTTCTTTTGAGGACTACATTGTAGAGGGTTTGGCTAGACATGGTATCAAGTCGCAAACTTACAAAGGTGTAATGCCAGCACATTGTGAAAACAAGCTCACATATGTGGGTTTGAGATCTTGGGACCTAGCCAACTATGTTTCTGTGATTAATTTGAAAGTCTACGATAAGTCAGACGATATCGTTGCTCGGGTTGATTGGCAGCAGAACCCCATGGCTCCCAATAAGTGGCGAAATGCAAAAGGTAAAGTATTTGATGCTGTAGATATGCTCCTAGGAAAAACAAAGCAAAAGGATAGCGTGCAATAAAACGGCTCAATCCACCATTAATTATTTAAACCACCTTTGGGTGGTTTTTTAATGTCTAAATTTCAATTCCCTCGAATTCGAGGGAATTAAGCTGTAAGTCACGATGGATATCTATAAACATAAAAAACTGATCAACAAGGCGCCAATCAAAATAAAATCTAAAACTAGGCCGCTGCCCAAAGCTACACAAGGGGGGTAGTAGCATTCGAGCGATTCAAGGAAATCCTTGATCGCATGGAAATCAAATATGAAGAATACGTTTACTTTAAAAGCACGAGGAACTGGCGTTTTGATTTCCATCTTATTAAGTATCGAATGTTGATTAAGATTGCGAGTGGATCTTGGTCTAGTGGTCGTGGCTGTAGATTAGCTACTTAGGCATGGAGTATGGATCGATATGATCATGCTGAGGATATGGATTTTAGGTTTCAGCAATTCCTGCCTGCTGATATTGGCATGGGGTGTGCCAAAGTTGAAAGTGAGGGAGAAGCAATGCTTGCTAGGGATTTGAAAGCCCACAACATTAGTTTTGAGCGTCAGTTTAAGTTTCATGATGTGCGGAAGTGGCGGTCGGACTTTTTGATTACTGGTCGCAAGTTATTGGTAGAGGTTGAAGGTGGGATCTGACATATCACGACCGCCTGTTCGTGTGTCGACACGGGCTAACCTATTCCTGCACTTCTCGCCATCTTGCAGAACATGCCTTGAGTTAACGCCTATTAGGCAATTCCCAATAGGGTCTGGCAGCCCGACCTTTAAAGAGATCGAAAGCAAGTGAAGTTGACCGTGCATGTTAGGTTGATGTGATTGTGAGTAGCTATGGACCACAGCATAGAGCTTCTGTGGTAGCTAGGGCCTCAAGTTTAAGTGGTATAAGCGTCCCGCTCATAACGGGGAGATAGTCGGTTCGATCCCGACGAGGCCCACCAATGCGCCTATAGCTCAGTTGGATAGAGCGACCCCCTCCTAAGGGGTAGGCCACAGGTTCAATTCCTGTTAGGCGCACCAGATTCTAATTACGCCATATACCACAATTCTGAAATACTGCTATCATTACCATGTACTCACAAATCAATATATGGGTAATGGTGAAATTATATGACCAAGTCAATTAGAGCAAGAACCATGGATAAATCTAGCGCTCGCCTAAAGCTTCAACATTTCGGTGTGGAACGAGTAGAGTCTAGCGACGTGATTTCTGCCGCAGTCGTACCTATGGATCTGCAAGATGATGAAGCAACCAAAAGGCTCGTTATGCACAGCGCAAGACGAGTGATTCGCCAACACAAAGAAGAGATTCAGGCACTGGCGTATAAATGAGTTTAATTAATTCAACTTTTGTTATTGCTGTCCATGATGAAATTCTTCGGCAGACAGGTGTAGGGCGAGAAGGTTGTCATCTTGATAAGTTGGAAGGTGTACTGAGTCGAATAGATCAGCAGATGTATTATAACAATGTAGATGATCTGTTTGAGGTTTCCGCGTGGTACGGGATCGCGTTAGCGAAAGGTCATGCATTTGTTGATGGCAACAAGCGTACCGGGCTGGCTGTAATGTTAACTTTTCTTGAAATTCAGGGTGTCACAATTATAAACCATACCGGGCTAGATGATTTAATGGTTGATATTGTGGAGAGTAACAATGAGCATGAGATCCTAGCTAAAAGGGTTGCCAACTTCCTAATAGTATTGTCCGAGATTTAAGAAATTGATTAACTCCAGCCACCTTCGGGTGGTTTTTTAATGCTTAAATTTTAATTAGGGCGAATTCAGCCTAATTACGCCGTGAGTCACTATGGACATTGAAAAATATAACAAGCTGACCAACAAGGCGCCGATTAAAACCAAAGCCAAAACCCGACCGCTGCCAAAGCAACACAAAAATATTTAGATGCATTCGAGCAATTCAAGGAAATTCTTGATCGTGTGGAAATCAAGTATGAAGAGTATTTCCATTTCAAAAGCACGAAGAACTGGCGTTTTGATTTCCATCTTATTGAATATCGAATGTTGATTGAAATTGCTGGCGGCTCATGGTCGGGTGGTAGAAGTGGCAAGTTGGCGAATAAGGCTTGGAGCATAGATCGATATGACCATGCTGAAGAAATGGGTTTTAGGTTTCAGCAGTTCATGCCTGCTGATATTGGCATGGGGCGTGCAACCGCTTGGCTAAGAGGATTAAAGACTCATGGATCAGACCATTCCCACCGACTGATTTTATTGATCAGGCCGAGGAAGAAGAAGCAATTCGACTTGTATCCGCCGTGGATCTAAGAGAATGGATGCTTGAAATGTTCGTCTATGAAGATCGGCGACTGTATAACTCCGATCACGACCATATCGCTGAACTCATATATGACAATGAAGAGTTCCTTGCATTGGCATTATCGGCCGCCGTGGCTAGTTGAGTTCTTTCGTAAATATAATGAATGTTGGGTGTGATACAGCGCATTAATCAAGTCCTTCAACTGAGGGGCAGTTTACACAGCTGAGGTGAATTGATTGAGTGATGCCTATAGAGTAAATTCTATTTAAATTTTTTATGGCCTATTTTCTTAATTTGCTCTATTTTTTTTACAGATTTTTTACCTTCTTTGAATTCACCAGCAACAAATAATTTTTTTGCTTTATTTACTTCATCTAATAGCATATTCAAAGTACTTCGATATTCCACTACTTTAGGGTCATCTTCCCCTAATTGACTTAAGGGTTCCGGTAAGAACTCTATTAAATCCAATACTGCATTATTCATTTTAAACAAAGCATTTAAAGCCTGATATTTATCTTTAGAAGATTTTAATTCTGTAAAATGAAGTTCTAGATTTTTCATGTTATAAACCCTGTCTGGAACTTCCGCAAGGCAAGTCACACTTAGTATAATTGATAAAATAAGCACACTAATAAATCTCACCAATTTCCCCCGGCTATTAATAATATCAGCCCAATCTTGCATTAGTTCTCTACGTTCATCAATGTCGTGAGCTTATGCTGCCGAAATAAAATCGATTCGAAGTGGATTTGGGGAGGCGTTACCCTCGATTGGGGCTAGATCAATTTAACTCTTGCACTTATAGTTGTGCACAAACCATGTAATCATTTCATGGCGTAAGTTGGATATTCTTATTTAAGTGAGTTTTTAGAAAAACCATTCATAAAAAAAAGCCACAAAGTTATTAAAACTTTGTGGCTTTTTCTACAACCATATTCTGGAGCGGGAAAGGAGACTCGAACTCCCGACCCCAACCTTGGCAAGGTTATGCTCTACCAACTGAGCTATTCCCGCAATGGAGTGCATTATAGAGAGTTTGATAGCGCTGTCAACTCTTTATGTATGCAACT
>JASLJB010000118.1 GCA_030152605.1 Acinetobacter sp.
AATTCATGGCTATTCTGTCAAAGATTAAGATACAATTTCGCACTTAATTAGACAGATCAATTGGGTATTCAAGTCATGCATCTGTTGCAAACGCAGCCTGAAATCTTAATATCATCCAAAAGTACTCCGCTTTATCCTGAACATTCTGTGATCCGACCTGCATTGATGGAACATCAAAGCAAAGATCAAACACAGTTTTCAGCTTGGTTAGACCAAAAAACAGAAGCACAAAAAGTTGATTGGCTTATTTTACACTTTAATCAATGGTTTTCATACTCAAATGTCACATTGCTTCGTGGTGAGCACGAACCGGAGTATTTTCCAGCCACCGGCGACAGCCCTGCTCGCATCCAATTTGCGCACGGTTTCTTTAATAGTGCTCTACATGAAATCAGCCACTGGTGCATCGCAGGCCAACAACGACGGACACTTCCGGATTTAGGCTACTGGTATGCACCGGATGGTCGCAGCCAAGAACAACAAGCACTTTTTGAGCAAGTCGAGATTAAACCGCAAGCGATTGAATGGTTATTTTCTCAAGCCTTTGCACGCAAATTTCGTGTATCACTGGACAATTTAAGCGGCGAAGGCGGCAATGGTGAAACATTTAAAGACAATGTTTATGCCCAAGTGCAGCAATTTTTTGATGGCGAGGCCAAACTGCCCCAAGATGCGTTGTACCTGATTCAGCAGATTTGTGCTTGCACGCGCGAAGGTCGACCATTGTATCGAGATGAGTTCTGCCGTGAACAGTTAGATGCCTTTTAGTCAAAGCATTTGCAATTAAAGCACTGAGGTGCATTTTAATTTCAATACAAATACTGCAAATTCAAATAGATCTCGTTAGACTGTCTCTCAAATAACCGAGAGCCTCATCAAGGCCATAAACTTCAGGAGAATAAAAGATGCTGCATTTAAGAATCCATCCTGACAATCCACAAGCTCGCCTGATCAGCCAAGCGGTTGAACGTATTCGTGCTGGTGATGTGGTGGTCTACCCCACCGATGCGGCTTATGCGATTGGTTGTCAGATCGGGAATAAAAGTGCCATGGAGCGGATCGCGCAAATCCGTGGTCTGGGTCCCAAACACCAATATGCGATTTTATGTGCCGATTTATCTGACATTGCCACCTATGCCAAAGTCGATAACGCCATGTATCGGCTGCTCAAGTCCAGTACCCCTGCGGTGACCACATTTATTTTACCGGCCACCAGTGAAGTACCACGGCGCTTGATGCATGCCAAAAAGAAAACCATTGGCTTGCGGGTACCGAGCAACCAGATTTGCCAAATGTTACTGCAAGAGCTCGGTGAACCGCTGCTGACCAGTACCTTGATCCTACCCAACCAAGAACTGCCCTTAGACGATCCGTATGAGATCGAGCAGCAACTGGAAAAACGCATCGACGTCTTTATCGATGGCGGTTTAGGTACGTTGACCAGCACCAGTATTGTGGATCTATCCGGTAGCCAACCTGAAGTGATCCGTCGTGGTGTCGGTGATGTCAGCGCCTTTGAATAATTGGATGTACACGCAGATTGAATCAGTTGAATGATTCAATCTGCAGTCTGCGATTTAAGCAAAAAACCGTAATTGCTGCGCAATTTGAATTTTTTCACTGTCTATATAGAGCTTCACTTTATCCGCCATCACTTTGAGACTGACTTTGCGCTCCTTCAGCGGTTGTTTGTCTGCATCTAGTAAAAACCAGCCCAACTGATCCATCGTCTGCTGCATAAACTCAGCAATGTCTTTTTGCGCCTTGATCCCTTCAACAAAGTAAGCCCAGTAAAACAGCTGTTCAAACTGATCGACATGCATACCGATCCCCGTTAAAGGACTGACCAGCACGGCATAGTTGGCATGGAAGCGCGATTGACTCACCAAGTGTTGATTGAGCGCATGACATTGCGACAAGAGCTTGTCCGAAGGCGTCGTGGTCTGACACGGCTGGGCAAAACCAAGATGGATCAGGATGACCAAGGCATTCAGGATCTTTTCATAATTCAAATCCAGCAATTGGGCTTCGAGTTCCGCAATCGTGATCGGTGCATACTTGGCTGCGGCAAACATTTCTCCAATCGGCTGATAGATTTCTTTAATCAGATTGAAGCTGCCCAGTATACCCGCGACGGTCTCGGGTAGGTTTTTCGCGGCATTCAGCAACACAAATGGGGTTGCGCGCAAACGTGCTTGCATTTGTAACGCAGTCAAGGTGTTACTACCGCGAATAAACAGGTCACGGCGAAACTGCGTGGCACTAAAGTAATCACGGCACTGCTCTTTAAAAATCGGATGCGCGATCTGATCTAAGAACTGTTGTTGCTCATCGGTATAATTGACATTGTCCAGATGCGACATCAAGTTGGTGCTGCCGGCATAACTCAGTTTGGTATTTTCAAACAAGCGTACGATCTGCTGAAATGAAAAGCACTGCCAATCTTGGTTGAGATATTCATGAATCAAATAATTGGGATTTTTTTCTTTGAGTTCTTGAACTTTGGCTAAGGCCTGTGGGTTTTGCTGTGCAAACAGTGGATTTTGTAGCATCAGTTGTTCACTAAATCCGAGCGCATCACTGACTTTCTGCTGAGGATTGTGGCTACTGCTATTAAATTTAAAACAACTGTAAAACAACTCTCGGATCGGCATATTCGCCGCCCAACCAGTTTCACAGTTATAGCTCACATAGACGATGCCATTGGGTTTGAGTTGGCTGCGAATAAACTTGAGAATAATCAGTTGATTCTCATAACTGATCCAGCTCCAGATCCCATGTAGACTGATCGAATCAAACTGCGGCAGATCGGTACGATTGAGTAACTCTTCAAAACTGTCATCAAAAAAGTGATGCGAGATCTGCGCCTGCTCTGCAAGTTGGCTGGCATGTGCCGCATGTGCTGGGTTGAAATCTGTTCCCCAAAAAGCACTTTCCGAGGAAGCCGCATGAATATTGACACTCACCCCTTGACCAAAGCCGAGTTCGCAATGTGTATGACTATCACTGCTGAGCGAACAATCTACACCATTGAGGAGTAAACAAAATTTCTGATAGTTCGGACTTAAGTCTCTATAGTAACCATAGGTATAATTCACGTCAGTTTGATAACCATTGGTCCATGTCGTATTCATATTCACTCCAACACTGCTGTATTAAAAATAAAGTTGTAAAGTCTTGGTTAAACGCGATATCCGCAGATACTTAAGTTTAATTTTTATTTTTCAAATCAATTAAATACATAAACATACAGCAATTATAATACCCTGTATTTTTTTTAATTAAACCAATTTCATTGAGCAAGGCAACGTGTTAAGATTCGCCAGACTGACCAAAATACATACAGACCGATCCATACAACTTAGGCTTTAGCATCACCCCCCAAACATGTGATGCAGTAGGATGCAGTGTCGTGCATGCATATACTCAAGCCTAAATCTGTCACGCCACTCATGCCATCTTATACAGCTCCATACAATCACTTAAACGCAGTTTTTGCTGACCCTGTTGATCAAAATTCTCCACCGCCAACCACGCTTGATAAGCCTGTTGTAAAGTGAGCCATTCTTCATCGAGGATCGAAAACCAAGCCGTATTGCGGTTACGACCTTTGCTGATGCGGTCTTGGCGAAAAGTACCTTCATACTCAAAACCATAGCGCAGCGCAGCCCGATAAGACGGCAGATTGAGCTCATCACATTTCCACTCCACACGGCGATCTCCCCGCGCAAAGCAATGCTGTAACAACAGATATATCGTTGCGGTGGCGGCCGTAGACTGTTTCATCAAGCTGGAAAAATACACATTGCCGATCTCGATCACACGCGCTTGGGGACGGGGATTGAGGAGTGCTACCCACCCCACCACACGATCCTTGACTTCAATTAAATAATGCACCGCGCCTTCAAAATCAAAGTTCGCCCGCAAACTTGCAGCCAAAGCTTCGCGATCAGCAAAACCAGCATAAGGTAGATACGTCCAACACCGCGCATCCGGTTCTGCTTGGACGGCTTGCCAGAGTTGATCGATATCAGATTGCGTGAGATCTACCGCATTTAAATGCCGCAGTTTGACCTGACTTGCGGCTAATCGCGCTGGCAGCGTATTAGACATGCTGAGCGGTGCAACTTTAGCGCCGACACGTTGTCCAAACTCATTGAGCTCAGTGTTTTGAAAATTGCGTAAGTCTTGCATTTGGAAGCCTTTTTATCCTTAAATTCATTATTTTTGATCATCGCGACTGCAGCCGTCGCCCTGTTTTATTTCACTGTCTCAAACTATACAGCATTTAAAACAGTGCTAAAACTGAAGCCTTGAGTTGCTTAAATTAAATATTTGGGCTTTATTTTCAAGTTTTTTACATTTTTATGGCTTTAACAATTTCTTCAATAGTGATTTTACTTTAGAATAAAGCCACTTTTCATATGCTTTTCGATGCTCCTCTCTCTGCTCGGTATTCGCAGATACGATTTTCTCTTAAATACGTAATAGCTCGAACTCGCATTAAACGCGCTTTAAATGTGCATTTTGAAACTTCGAGTGGCAACCCACCCTAATATGACGCAAGCAATCCATAACACGATGGACAACATGCCGCACATCCGCGTTTTAGATGAGTGGCAAGAGACTGTCCCGGAGGATTTATATATTCCTCCTGCTGCATTCGAAATTCTGCTTGAACATTTCGAAGGGCCA
>JASLJB010000121.1 GCA_030152605.1 Acinetobacter sp.
CGTCAGCGTTGTCTTCCTTAGTTGGGAAAGTTCCGTTCCCGATTCCATGTGCTGATAGAGCTAGAATAGGCCTTATCCCGATCACTGGCTAGGCTCTTTGCGCCTAAAACCCTGTAAGCATTTACCGACAACGACCTTTAACGCTGCACAGATTCAAGCCCCTCAGCCTGACCTCACCCATCCCTCAGCATTACATCACCAATCACTGCGACTACGACTACATTGTGGTGCGACGTTGATGCGCTTTTACGATCTCATCCGTCACAGGCTTTTCTTCTGCCTGTGCTTTTTCGATTCCATCATCAATTGCTTGTTTCGCCTGCTGCTCATCCTCAGCACTTTGCTCAAGTTCTTGTTGAATCTGCTCAAATACCGTACCTGTTTGTAACACCACAAATACTGGAAAATGGTCTGAACCAATATGCGGCAGGCGTTGCATCTCCACCAAGGCAAAGTCAGTACTGTGAAAGATATGATCCAGCGACCAACGCAAGATTGGATAGTCGGCATGGAAGGTATTCACATATTTACGTCCCACCCGCGGATCAAGCAAACCACTGACGCGTTGAAACAACCGTGTGGTGCGTGACCATGCCACATCATTTAGATCGCCCATCACCACACAGCTCTGATCCAGATCTTTGATCTGTTCACCGACGATCAGCAACTCGGCATCTCTCAAGGTTGAGTCTTTGGCCTCAGTTGGGCTCGGTGGTTTGGGATGCAGACAGAACAATTGCACCGCCACGCCTGATGTCAGGGTCACGGTCGAATGGATCGAGGGGATTTCATCACTGAGGATAAACTTCACTTCAGTGTCTTTGAGTGGCAGACGACTATAAAGGTGCATGCCATAGAGATTGTCCAGCGGTACAGGCACGCGATAGGGATAGTCTTTTTCGATCACGGCCAACTGCTGTTGCCAAGTGCTATCGGTTTCCAGCGTCAACAGCACATCCGGTTGATACTGTTCAACTAAGCTGATGAGCTTGTGGTATTGCGTATTCGGGGTAAGTACATTCGACACCAAGATCGAGAGTTGCTGATCGGGATTGAGCTGATCAGGGCGGACTTGGGCGACTTGTTTCTTCCAGACAAAGGTATAGGGCAAAACCATTTTCAGTTGATAGGCCAAGGCCGCGATCAAGCCCAGTAACACTGCATTGCGCCAAAAATCCCAAGCACTCGGCCAAAATAGCAGCAACAAGAAAACCACGATGCCGACTGCCAATATCTGTAAGCGCGGAAAATCTGTGCCTCGAATCCACCACTCA
Source organism: Acinetobacter sp. (assembly GCA_030152605.1). Taxonomy (GTDB): domain Bacteria; phylum Pseudomonadota; class Gammaproteobacteria; order Pseudomonadales; family Moraxellaceae; genus Acinetobacter. Next base: position 1,275 of record JASLJB010000121.1, read on the forward strand.
TCACGTGGAATCAGTGACCAAAACGTTGAAAATATCACCATGATGGCGAATAAATAGATGATGGACATATTCGCTTACCTTATTGTTTGAATGTTTGATGGGCTGTAATTGCTGATCTTGTTGTGTTTTATGGCATCGCTGGAATTTTAAAACCTCTCGACTGCGGTGACATGCTGCGCATCTCAGAGCAACACCGCTCTCTAGATATGCTGTCACTCGCAGCTGCACTTACTTTTACCTGATGTTCAAATTTGTGTGCAGCGCAAGTGCCTATATTGCATTGATTGCGCCTAAAACATCAATATATACACCGATCTAGCGATGCATAAAAATGTAATTTTTGATATACAACCAATTTATACGATTCAACTGATCACAACGATCACCTCCCCCTCAACCTAAACCGAACTTAGGCTACAACGTCCATGCAGCCTGACGTTGCGCAAATTTACAGCAACCAAAATCACCGCTCAGCTGAGTATTTATACTTGATTCTTGATTTTTTGCTGGGCGAGTGCTTGCAGTTGTAAGTGCTTTTGATACACTCAAACCCCCTTTTTGATTTTTAACGCACCGAGGCACAATGACATGAAAGTAGGTCTGGTCGGTTGGCGCGGGATGGTTGGTTCTGTCCTGATGCAACGAATGGTTGAAGAAAATGACTTCGCACATATCGAGCCATTTTATTTTTCTACCAGTAATGCAGGTGGCAATGCGCCTGCATTTGGTAATAAAACGGCCCCAGCACTTATGGATGCGACAGACATTAACAGTCTGAAGCAAATGGATGTCATTCTGACCTGTCAAGGTGGCGACTACACTTCTGCAGTTTATCCTCAGCTTAAAGCTGAGGGCTGGGATGGCTATTGGATCGATGCAGCATCGACCTTGCGTATGGAAGATGATGCGATCATCGTCCTCGACCCAGTCAACATGCACGTGATTAAAGATGGTCTGGTCAAAGGCGTCAAAACCTTTGTTGGCGGTAACTGTACCGTATCCCTCATGTTGATGGGCCTTGGCGGATTGTTCCAACACAATCTCGTCGAGTGGATGTCTGCCATGACCTATCAGGCCGCTTCGGGTGCAGGCGCACAAAACATGCGTGAACTGATCACTGGTATGGGCTACTTGTACAACAACAGCAACGACTTACTCGATGATCCACAGTCTGCAATCTTGGATATCGACCGTCGTATTGCGGACTTGCAACGTGGTGAAGGCTTCCCATCTTCGCAGTTTGGTGTGCCATTAGCCGGTTCATTGATCCCGTATATCGACAAACAACTCGACAGCGGTCAAAGCAAAGAAGAATGGAAAGGCCAAGTTGAAACCAACAAGATCCTTGCCAATGCGCAAATCGTCCCGATCGATGGTCACTGTGTCCGCATTGGCGCGATGCGTTGTCACTCTCAAGCCCTCACCATCAAATTGAAAAAAGATGTGCCGCTTGACGAAATCGAAGACATGATTCGCCAGTCAAACCCATGGGCCAAAGTGGTGTCGAATACCCGCGAAGCCTCAATGACGGATCTGACTCCTGTTGCGGTTACAGGTACCTTGTCTGTGCCAGTCGGTCGTTTACGTAAAATGAATATGGGCAAAGAATACCTCGGCGCATTCACCGTCGGTGACCAATTACTTTGGGGTGCTGCAGAACCATTACGTCGTATGCTGCGTATCTTGATCGAGCATAAATTAGGTTAATACACACAAGTTTTAGAACATGCCAAGCCGGTCAAATTTGACCGGCTTGTTTCGTTCTAAGCCCGGTGAAATGGACTATTGAGCAGTTTTAAACTCTTGTATACTTTCGCAAGAACCCTGTTTTGATCATGCCAATGCCGACCCATCGTTATTTACAAATCACCTTATTTTTGCTCATGCTGATGAGGTCATCCTATTGTGCTGCGATCCTATTCGATCCTGTTGAAATCTTCTCCAACCCAGGAGAGTTACTCTATGCGGAGATTGCGTTTCACTATGCACAGCCCTCTGATCAACTCGAGATCAGCTTGGCGGATCGCGATGATTTGCAGGCGGCACAACTGCCTTTACAGGCCGATCCATATATTCACTTTCATCTGCGTCGTCAGCGCGATGCGCATCAAGGACGCATCGTGATCACCTCGACACGGCCACTGTATGAGAATGAACTGACGCTGTTATTGAAAATAAAAGTCGGCTCACACACCTATCTCCAACCGCTGCACGGCGCATTATCGCCACAACAGCAACAGCAACAGCAACAGCTTCAAGCCACTTCGGCCCCCAACCAAGTCTTCATCGACGTAGAACCACAGTCCGCAGCGGCAATGCCAGCTTTGGCCACCACAACAGCGCAACTGCCGCAGGCCCCACCCTTACTCAGCAGGATAGAAGAAGAAATCAATGCCATCACTCAGTCCAACAAATAGCTGAGATGCATCCGGCGCTGCAGCATCAGTTGCAATACTCATGTTTGACCCGCTGCTTTGAAGCACAGTTGCAATAACGCAGCATCTACCTACCCGCCCAGCGCTGATCCATACAGGACCAAGCGACCACTTTAGATCTGATCAGGAGACCCTCATGATGTGGCCGGTTATATTTTTTATGCTACTGTTGCTGCTATTACTGCTCCTGATCGCAGCCAAAAAACGCCAAGCCTTGCAACACTCCAAAGTACAGGCAAAGCACAGCAAGCAAGCTCGGCATCTCAGCCCTCCCTCAGCACCACGACGTGCTCAAAAATCTGCCCCCTCCAACACCACCTTAGAATCAATACAGCCGACAATCGTGCCATTTGGCCAGTTATTTGCGACTGAGGCCATACTCAATCACGCACTAAAACAAGACCCGAGCCAATACCCGCTCTACCTCGAATTACTGGATCTTTATCTAGCGGAAGAAGATCAAATCGCCACACAGCGTTTGCTAAAGCATATCGAAAACTTGCAGCAGCCCGAACTACAACAACAGGCACTCGCCAAACAACGAGCACATCGCTGCCAAGTGCGAGCTGATCTA
>JASLJB010000138.1 GCA_030152605.1 Acinetobacter sp.
CTTTACCGTGTATTCAAAGGTGTCTTCGCCGCTGAAACCAGGGTTTGGCGTATAAGTCACTTTACCGGTGATTGGGTCAACCGTGACTGTGCCATTTTCTGGTGGTGTTTTAATTACCACGGTTTTCGGATCAATCACACCATCTTTATCTGTATCGTTAGACGTTACATCAATCACAACTGGTGTATTTTCTGGAGTACTGCCCTTGTCATCATTTGCAACCGGCGGGATCAAGGTGACGATCGGTGGAATTGGATCAGCAGAAATATCAATCACCACCGTTGCAGGATTTGAAATCAGACCGTCATTATCTTTGATGGTGTATTCAAATTTATCTGTACCGGTATAACCTGGATTTGGCGTATAAACCACCTTACCAGTAACTGGATCTACCGCAAGCGTACCGTAACTTGGTTGCTTGGTAATATTTACCGTCGTTGGGTCAACGGTGCCATCCGTATCGGTATCATTTGCAACAATGTCGATTGCAACTGCAGTATTTACTTTTGTTTTTCCTGCATCGTCAACAGCAACAGGTGGATGTAATACTGGCTCAGGTTCTGGCTTTGGCTCAGGTTTTGGTTCTGGCTCAGGTTGTGGTTCTGGCTCAGGTTCTGGTGCTGGTGGGTTTGGTTTATCGTCCTTATCGCGATCAATAGCGATCGCTGCGATTGGAACTAAAGCCAACAACCACAATGGATTAAATGCCCAAAGTGCTGCAACTTCTTCGCCACCCAGCGCTTGACCTGCTTGAGTTTGATCGGCTAATAAACTAATCGCATCATTTTGCTGAGCACTTTCAGGAACATATGGGTAGTACTTACCATTTTCATGCTGACCGATCAGAAGGTTAGATTCACCTTCGGCATAACCTTGTTGGCCATCTGCCGCATAATAATTTTCAATGATCAAATCGGGCTGCTCAATATCGCCCCCTTCGAAACTGACCCAAAGATCTTGACCTGCACGTTTGGTCGCGATATTTTCTGGACCAAACTGAGTCGCCGTATCGGTCAACTCATAATGAACGTTGGCTTTCGCAACAATCTTTAAAGGCTGTCCCTGTGCACCGCGCCCAGCTTGCCCCCCCTCAATACTAAAAGTATCTAGGGTCTCTTTTTTAGCATTAACTTTTAAAACAATATTTTTTACAGTCACGTTTATTACCTTAATTTGAACAATAAAGATTCAACAGGATCAAAATAAAATTTTTGAAATGAATATTAATTACTGCTGAGTACCATACAAAATGATCTCAACACGACGATTGGGTTGATTACACGCCAAGCGTTCAGTGCGATTATTGGCATGTTTCGCTGCGCAATCAGAGATCAGTAAATTGGTTTTACCGCGGCCTTCTTGAAAAATAGACTCAGCTGGTAACCCATAATTCACCATCAAGTTTTTGACACTTTGCGCGCGTTGTGCGGAAAGCAATTGATTGTAAGTTTCAGTGCCATCAGGATCTGTGTATCCAATCACATCAATGCGACTGATCTTAGCGGTGGCATTATTAATCTCGTCGACAACAGCCTTAATTTCTTGTTTGCCTTTGATCAACATATTTTGTTCATCAGCCTTATCAAATTTAAATAACGCACCGGCTTGTAATGTGAATTTATTAATTACTTTAGGTTCTGTTGCAGGTGTGCAACTTAAATTCTGATCTACACGTGGCAAAGTATGCACTTGTTCCTTGGCGCTATTTTTAAATTGATTAATTTCTTCCTCATTCATCGCCAAGAAAAATGGTTGTCCTTTTTGATCTTGACTGACGCGTAAATAGGTCGTTTTATCTAGCGGAATATTATAAATTTGACCACCATTTTCTTTGGTCAAATAACGATCATCAACATTGGTTTCAATCGCAACCAATTTCTGATTCTCCGGACACATCTGTACTTGTTTATAAGCATTCGGTAATAAAGAAGCTAAATACTCTCCACCAACAAAAATGTTTACTGCTTTACCATTATTATTTTCATCGCGAACAAATACGACATTTGCCTTATTTGAGTTTACCTTCTGATCAACTTCAGTATTACTAAAGTTATTCCATTTCTCAACTGATGAACCATTACTACCTCCATTTACTGCACACCCTCCCAACATAGAACTTAATAAAAGTGTATTTACCAACCATCCTTTATTTGTAATCACCATTAATATTTCTCCCCATTAAAAACAGATTAAATTAAGCAAAGAATACTATTAATTTAAAATCAGTATATTCAGTTAAATCCAACAACTTTAACCGTGCATACGTCACACAATCACAAAATTAACCTATGTAATTCTACACTTTTTCAACCTAAAACCTGCTTTTTGACCCTCTATCTTAAAATTATTTAATATTTTGCAAATGAATCAATACAAAGGTAATTTGCCATTTTACCTGCTAACCTCAGTCTAAATGTTTAATTCGAACATCTTTCACAACATGATTTGATGCATAAAAATCATCATTCACTTTATATTTTAAGCTACAACAACATGAATGATTCTCAACTACCAATACCGTAAAAAATTTTAAAAAATACACAAAAAAGCAATTTAAATAAAAAGTTTAATTAGCCCAAACACTATGCTTAAATTACTGTAGCTTCAAAAATCACAGATGGATATAGTACTTAGCTTGGGAAAAAATAGAAAAGTTTGTTCTTAAAAACAAAAAATATACAAATGTATTTATCATTAAAATTCAATAAGTTGATTTATTTTTTAAAATTATTAGCATGATTACATATATATCATGACACTAAGTAATGAAAATTTATGTTATCCCAATCAACAATTTTGATTAAAATAAATTTTCAAGACCCAACAAAATGTATCCTAAAATATAAGTTTTACTAAATAATACAGAGTAAAAAGCATTACAAAAACAAACCTATAGACTCACTTAAAATCAGCACAAAAACTGCTAATAAAATAAAATTCAAGTGATTCTATTTGGAAGAAAATGCCAATCAAATTATTTTCCTAACATTTTTTAAAAAATCAAAATTTAATCAAAAATAAACTAACCACGCAAATTATTAACTTAAACTAAAAAGATAAAGAGTTATAGTTTTAATCTATCCAGAATCCTATAAAAACTCCTAAAAATAAATGCAAAAAAAAACAAATAAAGTTAATACTAAAATTCATTAAAAATACCAAAAACCGACAACTATTAAAATAAAGAAATCCCATAATAAAAATCAAAAAAATGCATTATAAAAACATTGCACACGCATTATAAAAAATTAAAATATAATATACAGCACACCATAAATTATTAAAAATAACACTCAAAATAGACCAAAAAGTAAAAAACCATATTATTACCCTGACACCCACTTCATTTAAATATACTAAAATCTAGCACCTTATTGAATTAAATTTAATCAACAACTGCTTCATTGCCATCAGCAACAAACGCGTATCGATGCCCACGGCGACGAATTCTGCGCCCAGTTCTAGATAATGTTGTGCCAACTGTTCATCAGCGGTCAGTATTCCTGCGGCGATCCCTGCGGCACGAATTTGCTCAATACTTTGATCAATAACCTGTTGAACCTCCGGATGCTCTGGATGACCAAGATGGTCCATATCCGCTGACAGATCCGCTGGGCCAATAAACACCCCATCGATGCCATCGAGCGCCAAGATCTCCGCCAAGTTTTCGATGCCGCGTCTGGACTCAACTTGTAACAGCAGGCAAATTTCTTGCTCAGCAAATTGTAGATAGTCAGGAATCTGGTTCCAACGCGATGCACGCGCTAAGGCCGCCCCCACACCGCGAGTACCCAACGGAGGATAACGCGTGGCATCGATGATCTGCTGCGCCTGTTGTGCACTTTCCACCATCGGGATCAACAGGGTTTGCACCCCGAGATCGAGCAGTTGCTTGATACTACAGGCATCGCCATGTGCAGGACGCACCACCACCTGTGTGTTTGGATAGGCTGCAATACTTTGTAATTGCTGCAAGATACTGCGTAGATCATTCGGTGCATGTTCCGCATCAATCATCAGCCAATCAAAGCCTACCGTGGCCGCGATTTCTGCACTATAGTGATGTGCCAAGCCCAACCACAGTCCAATTTGCTGGTGCGTGTGCAGCTTTCTTTTAAAATAATTGATCTCGCAGCGCATCTGCTCACTCCTAAGCCCAAGGTCAATGCTGATCAGTATGGCGAGGTGATCAAGCTGATTTAAATCCCATACTCCCAAATCGAATTCACCACCTCACCCAATTGATCGATTTCGATCCGCACTTCATCGCCATGTTGCACAGCGACGCGTCCCTCGGGGGTACCCGTGAGGATAATGTCACCGCGATACAGCGGCATATACTGCGTAACTTCAGCAATGATCTGTGTCGGGGATCGAATCCAATCCGCAGTATTGCCAGATTGTTTCAAAGTACCGTTGATGAAGACCCGCATCTCTAGCTGATCCACCTGTGCGATCTGATGTTTGCTGACTGGGGTGCCAATCACACAAAAACCATCCTGACATTTGGCTTTTACGCTAGGTTGATAATAACTGTCTTCAAACAGGCTCCATTCATTCACCACCACATAGCCTGCAATATGCTGATTCACCTGATCGGCGCTGAGTTGAAAACTATTGCTGCCGATCACCACACCGACACAGGGACCTGGCGTTAAGCGATCTCCTTGACGCTTGATCACTGGGCAACCTGAACGATTACGGGTATTCGGTGTTTTAATAAACATCACTGCGTGAATGGGTTCTTTGAGATAAGGTGGCTGATTGAACTGTTGACGCAGTGCGGCATACAAATTTTTATAGTTCAACGCGATACCAAATATATTCCCTTGTGTTTCTATCGTCTGCATCGTGTCCATAGGCTACGCTCTTAAACTTATACTGGAGTGTTTTAGACTCAGTTGTCATTTTTGTTTTCAGGATACGGCGTACATGTTCATTTTATAGTCTTCTGCTACGTGATTTACAAGGTATATTTAGCCATGATTTAAACTTTTTTAAGTGACATTAAGTGGTCGTAAAATCCTTAAAAATAGATATAAGTGATATGGGTTGTAGCCGTGCGAAATTTTTTTGTTTTGCAATATCGAGTATTCAATATTCTCTCGGCAAGTCCTCACCTGTTTCATCCGCTGTGAGTGAGTACTTTCTTGTCACTTTTTAAAAAGTGACCAAAACCTGCTTTACACTGAAGGCAACGTCCTTGTTACCTCAGTGCAAAATAGGCGGCGTCCTGCCGCCAGTGGCCACTACCGTTTTTTAAATAGATTAAAATGTGGTTTTTATGCTTAGGCGAATCGCAAAAAAAACGCACCCTGAAATTCAGCGTGCGTTTGGAAAATAGCCTTAAATTTTAGCCCGGGAAAATTCCGCGTTCACTACGCGCTTTTAATATTCGATCACAGGCCAAGATATAGGCTGCGGTACGTAGCGAGCAGCTATTTTGATGTGCACAGCCCCACACATCCTCCACCGCTTGCACCATAAGTTTATCTAAACGCTGGTTGATCTCGTCCTCACTCCAGAAATAACTGGCCATGTCTTGGACCCATTCAAAGTAACTGACCGTAACACCACCAGCATTACATATCACATCCGGCACCACCACCACGCCACGCTCAATCAATATATCATCCGCCTCTGGATAAGTCGGACCGTTGGCACCTTCCAATACCAACTTGGCTTTGAGGCGTCGCGCACGCTCTACCGTGATCTGACCTTCAAGTGCCGCCGGAATAAAGATATCCACATCGACATCCCAAAAAGCCTCATCCTCAATCGACTCAGCACCCTCAAAACCATGCACACCTTGATGCAGTTCAACATGCTTGATCAGTTTCACCGGGTCGATGCCCTGATCATTATAAATCGTGCCGGTGTGGTCTTGCACGGCGGTGAGTTTGGCATGTGACTCGACGAACAATAGCGCGGCCTCACTGCCGACATTACCAAAACCTTGTACCGCGATTTTCGACTCGGCAATATTGAGTCGAATACTATTCGCCACATGGCGTCCGCTAATGAAGACCCCACGTCCAGTAGCTTTGACTCGACCCAGAGACCCCCCCAAATGAATCGGCTTACCAGTCACCACGCCGGTCACAGTATGCCCTTCCGAACTCGAATAGGTATCCATCATCCAGCCCATGATGTTGGCATTGGTACCGACATCCGGTGCAGGAATATCTTTTTGTGGCCCGATGATCGGACTAATCTCAGCAGTAAAACGACGTGTTAAACGCTCTAGCTCCCGATTGGAGAGTTTACGTGGATCGACCCGCACCCCACCTTTGGCACCCCCAAAAGGCAAATTCAACACGGCGGTCTTAATGGTCATCCACGCAGACAGTGCCATGACTTCACTCAGGTCCACATCCGGATGATAACGAATCCCGCCCTTGCCCGGTCCGCGCGATAAATTGTGTTGCACGCGATAACCTTCAAAGTGCTGAATCGTGCCATCATCCATCACGATCGGCACATCCACGATCAAAGCGCGTTTGGGACGTTTTAGGGTATCAATATAGCCTTCAAGATGGCTTAAATACGGTGCGACACGATCTATTTGCGCGAGGTAGGTTTGCCAAGCGCCATTATGTTCATCGGTATAAGATAGCGTCATGATTAAAATCCTTTAAATACACTTAAACACTTAACTTATTTATAATCTCACTCGGCACTGTGCTCAGAACAGGAAAAATTATAAATAATATAAGCCGCCAACTTGGCAGTTTTATGGTCGATATCAAATGTCGGATTGCACTCAGCCACATCTAAGACACGAATCTTAGTACTGCGCTGAATGCACTGAAATACAGCCTCAAAGCTGCTGTAGTCGATTCCCCTGACCGCTGGCGCGCTGACGCCGGGCGCGAGTGCAGAGGAAAAAACGTCGAGATCAATCGTGACATAAACATCATCCACTTCTGTAATAAACTGTTTGACTTTGATCAAGATGTTGCACAAGTTTGTAGGATTAAATTCACGGTCAAATACATATTGGCAGCCTAATGCGTCTGCACGCTCAAACAGCACCCGAGTATTGGCATGTTGCGCCACGCCCAGACACAGATAATGAAAGGACTGTCCCTGTTGTTGTAATAACTGTGCGGCTTGTAAAAAGGGCGTGCCTGAACTGGCCTGATCCGCTTGGCGCAGATCAAAGTGCGCATCGAAATTGATAATGCCAATTTTGCGTGCCCTAGCCTCAGGCTGGGCCTGCTGATTTAAATACTGGTATAAGCCGAGAAAACTACCAAAGGCGACTTCATGTCCACCGCCAATCACGATCGGGACGATATGACGTGCCAATGTTTGGCTGACGGTATCTGCCAACTCAGCCTGTGCCTGTTCCAGTTGATCTTCCACACACTGCACCGTACCCAGATCGATCATTTCCAGTGGATGATGCAGTGGTAAATTGGCCAATTGGCTGCGGATCGCATCCGGTCCTGCAACCGCACCGACACGACCCAAGTTCCGCTTCACCCCGGCATCTGAGGCAAAGCCGATCAGTGCATATTTTGGATCGTGACTTTGATTGATCTGATGATGGATACGCGCATGTTCCGCACCCTCGCCATCATGCCGTCCCTGCCATTGAAAACGTTGTTCTAACATTTATAAATTCCCCTTCCTTGGCCTTAGAATCTCAGTTCTTGCCCATGGCGTACCACGCGCTTACTCAAATCGCCTCCGAGCCAGTAGACGATCTCAGCCGGATGACTGACCTGCCAAGCCACAAAGTCTGCGACTTTACCGACCTCCAAGCTGCCATGACTGTGTTGCAAACCCAGTGCTTGTGCCGCATGAACGGTCACGCCAGCCAACACCTGCTCAGGGCTTAACTGAAACAGGCTACAGCCCATATTCATCGCCAAACGCAGTGACAACATCGGAGAGGTGCCCGGATTGAGATCGGTGGAGAGTGCAATCGGCACGCCATGCTGGATCAGACTTTGGATCGGTGGGTATTGCGTTTCACGCAGCAGATAAAATGCCCCGGGCAATAACACCGCCACCGTACCCGACGCGGCCATCGCCTCGACATCGGCCTCAGTCATATATTCCAAATGATCTGCGGACAGTGCCTGATAGCGTGCGGCCAAACTCGAACCTCCCAAAGCAGACAACTGCTCGGCATGCAGTTTGATCGGTAGCTTTAAGCGTTGTGCGGTTTGAAAGACTCGCTCAACTTGATCCGGACTAAAGGCCAAATGCTCACAAAATGCATCCACGGCATCGATCAACTGTTCCGCGTGCAGTGCCGGCAACATCACCTCACAGACATAGTCGATATATTCATCTTTGCGATCGCCAAACTCAGGCGGCAAGGCATGCGCGGCCAAACAGGTACTGCGTACGGTCATGGGCAGTCGATGCCCGATTTCACGGATCACGCGCAGCATTTTGCGTTCATTGAGCAAGTCCAAGCCATAACCGGATTTGATTTCCAGCGTGGTGACCCCTTCACGCCGCAGATGTTCAATTCGTTGTAATGCACTGTCGAGCAACTGCTGTTCTGAGGACTCGCGGGTGGCGCGCACCGTACGCATGATGCCGCCACCTTGGGCCGCGATTTCGGCATAGCTCAGTCCTTGCAGCCGCTGCTCAAACTCCTGACTACGATTGCCCGCAAAGACACTGTGCGTATGACAGTCGATCAAGCCCGGGGTCAGCCATGCTCCCTCAAGATCGACCCACTGCATGGCATAGTCATCTTTGAATGCAGCAGCCAACTCCGCCTCGGCACCGATCCACTCAATTTTGGTGGCTTGGGTGATGATCGCCGCATCTTCAATGCGATGATAATGTCCATCTTGCATGGTCACGATATGACAATGATGCCAACAGGTTTTCATGATTGACTCCTCATACTGTCGAGTGCGCTCAGCAGCAACGCCTCAGCACCCGAACGATTTAAGTTCTCGCCCCGTCTTGGAACAGTACAAGCGCTATGCTTCAGGTTCTGCTTTGTTGCTGATGGCTTGGGCAGGACTGCCATCAGAGTGATGATTGGACTGTGTCGGTCTGATCCAAATCCAATAGGCAATACTCAGTAGCAGTAGCCACGACAGTCCGACATAGATCGCTGGGCGTGAATCAGGAAAATACGCCATCATCGCCATCACAAACAGCATAAAGGCGATCGCCAAGCCCGGCGCATAGGGCCAGCCAAACATCGGGAAATCCAATGCTTTGATTTGTTCTGTACTCATCTGACGACGCATCGCCATTTGCGCAAGCAAGATCATTAACCAGACCCAGACCGTGGCAAAGGTGGCGATCGCGGCAATGATCAAGAAAATTTGTTCTGGCAGATAATAGTTCAGCACCACCCCGACAAAGAGCACCGCCACCATCACCACCACGGTCATCCACGGCACCCCATTGCGGGTCAATTTGGTAAAGACTTTCGGGGCCTGACCACGATTGGCCATGCCATACAGCATCCGACCTGCACCAAATACATCACTGTTGATCGCTGACACGGCGGCAGTGATTACCACGATATTGAGGATGGTGGCTGCGGATTGAATGCCGAGATTTTCAAAGATTTGTACAAATGGGCTGCCTTGGCTGCCAATTTGATTCCACGGAAAGATCGACATCAACACAAAGATGGTCAATACATAGAACAACAAGATCCGCGCCGGAACCGCATTGATGGCTTTGGGAATCGAGGTTTTCGGATCTTGCGACTCGCCTGCGGTGATGCCGATGATTTCAATACCACCAAAAGCAAATACCACCACAGTAAAACAAGCCACAAAGCCGGCAATGCCATTCGGCATAAAGCCGCCATGTTCCCATAAGTTGGCGATGCCGGGGCTAAAGCTGTGCTGATCGACATGGAAGCCGTAGTACATGATGCCGAAACCGCCCAAAATCATGGCAATAATCGCCCCGACTTTGACCAAGGACAGCCAGAACTCCAGCTCACCAAAGACTTTGACGTGGATCAGGTTGATGGCGCCCAAGAACAAGATCAGCGACATAATCCAGACCCAGCGTTCCACATCGGGATACCAAAAACCCATGTAGATACTAAAGGCGGTGACATCGGCCAATGCCACGATGATCATTTCCAACACATAGGTCCAACCGGTGGTAAAGCCAGCCAAAGGTCCAATATATTGCGATGCATAATGACTGAATGAACCTGAAACCGGATTGCGCACGGCCATTTCACCCAAGGCGCGCATCACGATATACACCGCGATCCCCGCCACCAGATAGGCCAACAACACGGAAGGTCCTGCCATTTTGATGGCGGCGGCTGATCCATAAAACAAACCTGTGCCAATGGCAGAGCCTAAGGCCAAGAACCGTATATGCCGCGTGTTGAGTCCGCGGGTTAATGTGGCGCTTTGTGACATTATAATCTCCAATCCTTGAAGTTATTTGTTATTGAAAATCAGCCATTCTCCGTGACCGCTTCAACTCTCATCTGTATTACACTTAAATCTACAATCTATAATCGATGCTTAAACCTATGCTTAAGCGCTGTCGGTGTGACATCCCAGTTCAGTGTTCGCTTCAAGCTGCAGCATAGCTAGGCAATACATCGGCAATGAGCAATTCACTCAGGCAGCGGCTGTTCAGCAATTGCATGGCCTGTTCAATGTCCGGTGCAAAGAAACGATCTTCGCTATAGTACGGCACCTGATCACGCAGCAATTTACGTGCACATTCGAGTTTGGGTGAGCTGCTTAAGCCCTCACGAAAATCCAAGCCCTGACAGGCACCGAGCCACTCTACTGCCACGATACCGCGGACATTTTCAGCCATGGCCCACAAACGTTTTCCGGCATTGGGTGCCATCGACACATGGTCTTCTTGGTTGGCCGAAGTCGGGATACTGTCCACACTGGCTGGATGCGCCAAAGCTTTGTTGTCACTGGCTAAGGCCGCAGCGGTGACTTGGGCGATCATAAAGCCTGAATTGACCCCGCCACTGGCCACCAAAAATGGCGGTAGTTGTGACATATGTCGATCCATCATCATCGAGATGCGACGTTCAGACAGTGACCCGATCTCGGCAAAGGCCAAAGCCAAATTGTCCGCCGCCATCGCCACCGGTTCGGCATGGAAGTTGCCGCCTGAGATCACATCGCCCTCTGCAGCAAAGACCAAAGGATTATCCGATACTGCATTGGCTTCGACTGCGAGTACTTCTGCCGCTTGACGGATTTGGGTCAAACACGCACCCATCACTTGCGGCTGACAACGCAATGAATATGGATCTTGGACTTTGCTACAGTCATGATGCGATTCAGCAATTTGACTGTGTGGGGTTAACAAATCTCGATAAGCCGCAGCACTGTCGATCTGGCCTTGCTGACCACGTGCCGCATGAATCCGCGCATCAAAAGGCGCACGTGAACCAAGCATGGCTTCTACACTGAGACTACCGCAGACTGTGGCAGCAGCAAATAAATCCTCAGCCTCAAATAAGCCACGCAGTGCGTAAGCCAATGACACTTGCGTACCGTTGAGCAAGGCCAAGCCTTCCTTGGCAGCTAGTGAGATCGGCGCTAGACCTGCGATTTTTAAGGCCTCAGCTGCCGGTAACCACTGTCCTTTGTGTCGCGCTTTACTTTCACCGAGCAGCAGCAAGGACATATGCGCCAAGGGTGCTAAGTCCCCTGATGCACCGACCGAACCTTTTAAGGGGATGTGTGGATAGACCTCGGCATTGATCAACGCCAAAATCATCTCGATCACCTGTAGACGAATCCCTGAATAGCCACGTGCCAAACTGTTGGCTTTGAGCAGCATGATCAGGCGTACCATGTCATCATCAAGTGCCTCACCCACGCCAGCGGCATGTGATAACACCAAGGAACGTTGCAGTTTTTCGAGGTCTTCCACTGCGATCTTGGTCGAGGCCAGCAAGCCAAAGCCGGTGTTGATGCCATAGGCGGTCCGCCCTTCGGCAATGATATTGGCCACGCAGGCCACACTGGCCTCAATCGCAGGCACAGCCTGTGGATCGAGTTGGTAGCTCGAGGGTTGAAAATAGGCTTGGCGCAAATCCGCCAAGCTCAGTTGACCGGGGTGTAGTATTTTTTGCATCGTGTCTTCCTAACGCTCATATTGTGGTCTATGCGAATACTGTGCTCTATAGGTGTGGATTACTTCGCATTGATCATTGGTAAATTCAAACCTTGTTGTTTGGCACACGCGATGGCGGTTTCATAGCCAGCATCAGCATGCCGCATCACGCCTGTGGCGGGATCATTGGTCAGGACGCGTGCAATCCGTGCTGCGGCTTCATCCGTGCCGTCACAAACGATGACCACGCCCGAGTGTTGCGAAAAGCCCATACCCACACCCCCACCATGATGCAAGGACACCCAAGTCGCTCCGCCTGCGGTATTCAATAGCGCGTTTAACAAAGGCCAATCCGAGACTGCATCCGATCCATCTTGCATGGCTTCAGTTTCACGGTTGGGACTGGCGACTGATCCCGAATCGAGATGATCACGCCCAATCACGATCGGCGCACTCAGTTCACCACTGCGCACCATTTCATTAAAGGCCAAGCCCAATTTGGCACGTAGACCCAGACCCACCCAACAAATTCGCGCAGGTAAACCTTGGAAACTAATCCGTTCACGTGCCATATCCAACCAATGATGCAGATGTGCATCATCCGGGATCAATTGTTTTACTTTGGCATCAGTACGATAGATATCTTCGGGATCACCAGAGAGTGCCACCCAACGGAACGGGCCAATACCACGGCAGAACAAAGGGCGGATATAGGCCGGTACAAAACCGGGAAATGCAAAGGCATTGCTGACACCTTGTTCTTTGGCCATTTGACGGATGTTGTTGCCATAGTCAAAGGTGGCGACGCCCATGGCTTGAAAATCCAGCATGGCTTGCACATGTACTGCCATCGATTGTTTGGCCGCCTTGACCACCACTTCGGGTTCGATGGCCGCGCGTTGACGATACTGCTCCCAAGTCCAACCGATCGGCAGATAACCATTGAGTGGATCATGCGCACTGGTTTGATCGGTGACCAGATCTGGACGCACACCACGGCGTACCAACTCCGGCAAGATCTCAGCAGCATTGCCCTGTAGTGCAATCGAGATGGCTTGACCGGCGGCGGTATAGCGTTTAATCCGCGCCAGAGCATCGTCCAAATCCGTTGCCTGTTCATCGACATAGCGCGTGCGTAATCTAAAGTCGATACTGGCTTGTTGGCATTCAATATTCAGTGAACAGGCTCCAGCCAAAGTGGCAGCCAACGGTTGTGCGCCGCCCATCCCACCGAGTCCTGCGGTGAGGACCCAACGCCCGGTCAAGTCACCGCCAAAGTGCTGACGTCCAGCCTCGACAAAAGTTTCGTAAGTGCCTTGCACAATGCCCTGACTGCCGATATAGATCCAAGATCCCGCGGTCATCTGCCCATACATGGCCAGCCCTTGGGCATCGAGGGCATTAAAATGTTCCCAATTGGCCCAATGCGGCACCAAATTGGAGTTGGCGATGAGGACTCGCGGTGCATCGGCATGAGTCTTAAATACCCCCACGGGTTTACCGGATTGAATCAACAAGGTTTCATCATTTTCCAATTCGGTTAGGCTGCTGACGATTTGGTCATAGCATTCCCAATTACGTGCCGCTCGCCCAATCCCACCATAGACCACCAAGGCCTTGGGATTTTCCGCCACTTCTGGGTCTAAGTTATTCATCAACATGCGTAAAGGTGCTTCAGTGAGCCAACTTTTGGCGCTTAATTGTGTGCCCCGCGCAGCTCTAATTTCGACATCCCTCAACATCGTTATCTGTGTAGTCACTGTAGAACTCCTTTCATCACAGAAATTTTTATAAAGTGTTATTACCCGCTTGCTTCACTGCAAATGTATTAACTTGTATATACATGCTCATACTATACAATGATTTTCCGACTTGACCAGTACTTGGGATTTGAATTGTAGAAATATTTTATAAGTGACTGTTAGATATAGTTTTATAAGCCACACAGCAAAACTTAGGCACAAAAAAAGCACAGCCCGATCAAGGTGCTGTGCTGCTGTGATCTCCATTTACCGAGATTATCTTTGCTCGATTTTTTATTTTAACTGCAATCTCTCGAACACTTCACATGCCAGGTAAACTGAGCGCATCCTTATGCATCGTCATGCAAGATCAAGGCACGAACTTGCCTTCGAGATGATAGCGACTACCGGGATAAATTAAGCGGGCATGTGAGATCAACTGCTTGCCTGACCAAGTCCGACGCCGGATCAATAGACACGGTTCGGATTTGCTGATCTTGAGCCATTTAGACTCTTGGGTTGGCGCCAAGATCGCCTCCACAATATGCTCACCCTCGGTGACTGGCGCTTGTGCCATCAGAAAAACATTCGGCGTGGTGCTGCGAAAATCCTGTGTCAAATAGTCGCTGATCGCCGTGCTGACCAAGCGATCTTCGAGTTGCACCGGAATCTCATTTTCATAGTGCACGATGATCGAGTGATACAGGGTTGTGCCTTCGCGACATTGCATGCGCAGGCTTTGATCAGGATCGGCTTGAACCTGTTCTAGCTTGAGTACTTCAGCACGATGTTGATGCTGGCGTGCCAGAATTTCTTCAGCGATATTATTAATTTGAAACAGTGCTGAATGGCCTTGGCCTTCCGCGACAAATGAACCCACGCCTTGAATTCGCACCAACAGCCCTTCTTGGGTCAATTCACGCAGCGCACGGTTAATGGTCATGCGGCTACAGCCGAGTTGTTTGACAAAGTCACTTTCCGAAGGAATCTTGTCATTCACCTTCCAACTGCCATCGTAGATCTTTTGTTGGATAATCTTTTTAATCCGAATATAAATGGGAAATGGCTGGTCTTGGGTCAACGAAAAATCAAAAGTTTCAGGATTAAGTTGTATAGACATAGCAATATTCTACTGTCGGCAAGTTTAATAAATGATTGATTTAAAGTTGTATAGACAAGATTATACATAGAATTAGGCCTAATTCTTGAACAAGATTTTTAATTTTTAAAGTCTAAGTGATTGATCTAGATTAGGGTCTGCCAATTCCCCTCAACACAACTTACATCAACATAGCGCGAGATTAGATTGTGGTCAGCGCCAATTTCTTGCCTAACACTGCCAAGGCCTGCGCGATCTGCTCAATCTCAGTCTCATGCTCAAGACTCAAAATGTGTTGTATATCTTGTACTTTAAGGTGAAGGCGTTGTGCCAAATCGGTATTCGAAAGATTTTGTTCAATCATGGCATTCAACAACAAGACCTTGGCAAAGACACTGGCAGGCAGGGTAATTAAGACTTCCCCCTGTTGCGCCTCACTCGGCAAACTGACTTGGCGTTGATCCTTAAAATACTCCACCACCGCCGCCAATAATGTATCTTGCGCCAACTTCAGCGTTTGCTCGTGGCAATCGGTATAAGTGACTGCTTCGGGAATATCCCTAAAACTTATATTATATCGATGACCGACTTGTTCAATTTTCGCTGGGTAAAACATATTTTTCTCTATTTATGCTACTTCGATATTTCGTATCACAGCCCCAGACTAAAAATTAACGAGTAGGAAACTATTCAACATGCTTTGCATTATAAACAAAAATGTGAAGACCTTGTAAACTTGATTTAAAGCACTATGACGATAGTGGCATCTATTTTTTTAATAAAAACATTATATTTAAGGATCTGAGTTAAAACCACCTTATCTTATTTACAAACAATTAAAGCCCTGACCCAGCATAGCGTTGCGTCTGATCAGCGGTGTTTTTTAAAGCCCTGCTTGGCTGACGAATTTCCATGATGACACTGAAAATAAATCGACCAAATCAGGACTTTATTTATGGCTATTATTTTTTAAACTCAATCTTCAAGATTACTTGGTATATAGCACCAAGCGTTTTCCGGTGGCTGATATTGCCCGCGAAATTGTATCGATCTTGGTACTATGCTTGAGATTTACGATCCGTTGAATCTCTTGCGGTTGTAAATTAATGCGTCTTGCCAGATCCGCATTACTAATTTTTTGCTCGATCAATTCATTTAAGAGCAATACTTTTGCAAATACGCTGATCGGCAAAGTAATCAACACCTCTCCTTCTTGCGCTTCGCTCGGCAGGCATATTTTACGACGTTGCTCAAAATACAATGTCATGGCTTTTATTAACGCTTGCTCCGCCATGTTCAAACCATCTTCCCAGTGATAACCACGTGTGATGGCTTCGGGAATATCTCTAAAGCTAATATTATAGTGCTCGCCTTCTTTTATAAATTTAGCAGGGTAAAACATGTATATTCTTTCCACAGATCATGGTCGTTCGGTATTCAGATTCAGCATCTTCATTCCCAATTCAGCAATTTGAATCAGGATGAATCTGAGCTGTTATAGGCATTATAAGAAAAATGCCAATAATTTGTAACATAAGATTCATGTGAAGTTTGCAGTTATAATTAAACATTTGGTTCAATTGTTAATTTAAGCAGCATATTCACGCAAACCCGTCCGAATGTCAGACGATTTCTCGCTAGGCCAGCGATACAACTTTGAAAGACCGCCATCACCATGAACACTAAAGTTCTCAGTGGTTCAGCAGTTGATGTTGTAGGAAACGTATGCGACTCATCGATCATCAGAAGCATGCTCTGCAAATTGCTTTAGGCTTCGTTTTAAAGAAGTGCTTTAAAACTTGCTCAGGGCAGTGAACATTTTATATTGAGAAACGTATAAAAATAGGCTGTCCATCGCGTAACTTATCCTCTAATTTTATTTTCAAGAAATATAGTTGATCGCACAATATTGATTTAACTGAAATTAACCCAAGAAATCTAATCTTGGATGGATTTTATAAATAATCTGAGTTCGACGAAAAACTATTATCCTTTTAGCATGTTTTGGAAAGTTGGTTTATTGGGGTTTAAGCAATAAGACAATACAGCAGCCATAATATTCACCATGAAATTATTAACTGAGCGATGATGTGAATGGTCAAGTTGATGTAAATTTTTTTAGCTGATCATTAACTGTTTCAATCAACCGCCTTCTACAAAGCAGTTGTTTTTCATCTTCATTTTTAATGACGCCATTTTTCATATTCTTACGTGACGGTATTAATAGCTTTAAGCCTCTTGCGGCTAAAACCTCGGCCTTTGCTCTGCTCAAATAGCATTTATCTCCTAATAAAATGCCTTTGATCTCTTGGGTTAAAGACTCAATTACAGCAACATCATGTACATTACCTGACGTAATCTTTAGATTGATTACGTCATCTAAAGTATTGATAAATAAATTTAATTTAAAACCATAAAACCACAAAACCAACCCATACTGCTTTTCCAACGATTTGCTAACCCTTTAAATATACGATGTCTTTTAATTCTAAGATTGTGGAAAACCACAAGTTTGATTGAATCAATGATACTAATCCCTGTATCTATCCCTTTAATTTTATGAAAGAAACTACTTAAAGCTTGCAAACAGCGCAGCATGATTTCAACAAAACGATTGTAGTTAAGAAGTTTAGGGAAAGTGGATTTCTAGAATGACACAATCATTTCAAAATAAAAATATTTGAAAAATCTAAAACCAGATCACTGAAACAAAACGACAATAGTCATTACTTCCGATAAACTCAATGCAGACTTTTGTAGCTTTACTTTTTGACGAGAAATCAAAGCCTGTTCTAAAGATTGATTAATTTTTTTGCAGAAATCATCCAAAATACAAAATAATTCGATAATATAGTCCATGAAAAGAATTTCTCTTAAATATTTTGTCTTAGCAACCAACATGTTATAGATGCCAAGGCTTTTTTGCTATCTATTTTTACATCGAACTCAGGTTAAATATTGCTCATGTGCATGAATACCAGAATTCTTGAGGAATCTAAGACCAAGCTATTTCCAAATAGTGTCGGCAGAACAGTTCAAAAACATATCTAGTAGTTGATACAAATCATAATCCGATTGAATTTATTATTAATAGTGGCACAAGGAATGATGTGGAAATTTCGCTAGTTTTACTCAATTTATTATCATTAGAAAAAACTAAAGATGGTTGTATATAAATTATGATTCTGAAAAATTAAGAAAGTAATGCTCCTAAGAAATTAAAAACTAACTACAACAACAATCACATCATGTGGATTAGTACTTTTATAAAATAACATACACTTATTTGAAAATACATTTTCCAGTTTAAGGTGAAAGCAACACTACTTAATATAGTTAAACATAACTATGCGAGTAGTGTTGCTTTAACTTGTATATATATTTATCTACCATTATTCTAAAATAATACCAGACCCTAGAAAAATCTATTGTATTATATCATCCAACTAAATATGTACAGTATGAGTGCTTGTATGAGGAGGTAGTATTTTCCCATTTATCTTACTAAATCTAGCTTTCATTACTTGAAATTTTGTATTAAAACTAGGTACGCTCCCTTTACCTCTACTTTTAACTATATGGCATTCAAACTTTTTACTAGGTTTTACAATTTCAACAGAGCTTTCCAGTTGATTTAAAGCTTTAATAATATCTGAACCCTTTAATTCCACGAAATATAAAGTATTGTTGGATATAGAATCAATCATCCAATCACATCGTTGCGCTGACGGCTTAGATAGAATACATTTACAATCATCGAACTTAATCTTTTCAAAATCGACTTCAGTAGTAGAGGCTAAAATAAAACTCGATTTATTTTCAGAAACTTTACACTTTGTTAACTTCACTGGGATTTTCTGAAAACAAGTATTAAAAAAATATTTACAAGTCATTTTCAATCCTCTTCGCCGAACAATTCATCAAAATCCTTACTTAATATAGACGAAATTTGGTCAATCTCTTCAGCATTAATCAGTTTAGTCTCATCATCGATAATAGATCGAATTTTTCCTTTAGTTAGAATATATGCCGAAACGTGATCAGGGTTAATTGACGCATCTATCCATTCCCTTGCAGAATCGCTTTTTACTTTATAATTATTTTTTTCGCAATATAAACATGTAGTGAGTTATTAATTACCAAAAGAATATATGGGCTGTGAGTTGTAATAATATAATTAGAGGATGCTTCTGTAGCATTATAAGTTTGCCCGATCAACTTAACAACTTCTGCTTGGGCCGAGGGAAAAAGATGAGCTTCAGGTTCCTCAATAATTAAGGTTGTATTATTTACTGTTCCAACAATAGATAATAGCAATGGTAAAGCCTCTTGTTGTCCAGATGAAGCATACTCAAGGTTTACTAAAGAGCCACTTTTAGATTTTATATAATCTCTATCTTTAAAACGAACATAATTACCCCCAAGTATGGTCATACTAGAGTTTTCGAATCTAGACTTAATTAAATTAGAATAAAAAAATTCATCTCTCGACTCTGTACATCCAAATTTCATTCGTTCATATTTAGCACCAAACTCTTTTAAAAAATAATCAATTGGGAGGTTATTAGTTAGAAAATTAAAAATAGACTTCTGAAGATTTGCAAAAAAAGAGCGACCTGCTGGCACATACACAGCCATGGATTGATTTAAATAATTTTTATCAAATTCCATTGAATGTTCGAGCTTTTGTTTAATTTTATCAATACTATATTCATTTTGATTAATTGTTTTTTTTGAGGTAACGTAATATTCAGAAAAGTTTTCAATAAAGTCACTTAAGTTAATTTTTCTATTTAATCTATCCTGAAAAACTTCATAAAATTTCGGAAACTTATATTCTTCCTTAATTTTATTACACTTATTAAATGTTAATTTAATCGACTTATATTTACTCCAAAACCCTTCATCAAAATCCACAACAATTCTTGACTTTGTAGACACTTTAGAAATCAAGCAGGTGAAGTTGTCATTTTTAAATGTTATATTTATTTCATTATTAACTAAATTTTCCATATTGAAAATTTTTAGAAACTTATTTTGTAATTCTTTCTGAAATGTTGGCTTAGAATTATTCGCAATAATATTTGAATAAAACTCTTTTTCGATATTTTCAAAAAAATATAAAAGTTTTGAAATTAAACTCTTCCCCTCTGCTTGAGGTCCAATAATGACTAGAACATCTGTATATCTAACAGTAATTGAACTAAGTATTAAAAACTTCTTTATCTCTAAAACATTCATAAATTCACCTATATCTACACCCCAAACTATACACTTTTACCACAAAAAAAAATAGAAAAACAATATTAATTTCAATTTATTTAAATACTTAGTTTTAACAACTTAACACCAACCAAGATCTTGACCTTAGACTCCCTGATGAGAGTTATTTAGTTTTGTTATACTCACTGCAACTTAGTCATTGTAATCGCGTATTTCAGCACATAAAACATCTGGCCAAAGTCCGTGACATCGATGCTGAAAACTTAAATAGAATCACAAAATTGAGGGATCATCATGACCTATAAAGTTCATGTAATTGATGTAAAAAATGCCTTGCAAAATTACATCTGGTTGATCGAGCATACGCCGAGCCAAA
>JASLJB010000198.1 GCA_030152605.1 Acinetobacter sp.
CCGAGGATTTGGTCATCTGTATTATTCATTTTGATTTTATCCCTCACCAAATTGAAAAAATATAGGTCATTTTAAGCAAAATACCAACTTTTTTGAATCGAATTGATTACTCATACTTAAGCTCATCTGTAGATTAAGGCATCTTAACGCGATCGCGGCAACAGAATACCGATGACGCAATTTATCGTCCTTACTACGCTTTACTTGGTTTGCACAGCAGTACGTTGTGCTTTTTTCAGATTTGATTTGTTTAGTTTTTTTATATAGTTGATGTGTTTAGAAAGGCTTATTTTTTGCAACATGGTACTCAAAGTACTTGTTTTGAGTTGCGAGGCTGATGACAGCATCAACCGTTAAATTCCGATGATTGGATGAAAACATAAATAGATCGAAGTGATGCAATCTGCATCAACATGGAGTGATGATCACAATGGTTCAAGAAAAATTGACGCGCCAAAACTTTAACGATTGGATGGTGCCGGTTTATGCACCAGCAGATTTCATATTAGTACGTGGTGAAGGATCACGGGTTTGGGATCAAAACGAAAAAGAATATGTCGACTTTGCCGGTGGGATTGCAGTCAATGCACTCGGGCATGCTCATCCGATTGCATTGCAAGCCCTGACTGAACAAGCGCAAAAACTTTGGCATCTCGCCAATGGTTATACCAATGAGCCAGTGTTAGGACTGGCCAAAAAACTGCTGCAAGCCACCTTTGCAGAAAAAGTGTTCTTCTGTAACTCCGGTGCTGAAGCCAACGAAGCCGCACTTAAGTTGGCACGTAAAGTCGGACTTGCCAGTGACACCGCCAATAAAAATAAAATCGTTGCCTTTAAAAATGCCTTTCATGGTCGCACGCTATTTACCGTGAGCGCGGGTGGGCAACCGAAGTATTCACAAGACTTTGCCCCATTGCCACAAGGGATTGAGCATATTGCCTATAACGATATTGCAGCAGCAGAGGCGGCAATTGATGCCCAGACTTGTGCGGTGATCGTGGAGCCGATTCAAGGTGAGGGCGGAGTGATCTCTGCCGATGTGGAATTTTTACAAGCCTTGCGTGCGCGTTGTGATGCCACAGGTGCGGTACTGATCTTTGATGAAGTGCAGACCGGCGTCGGACGCACCGGTGCCTTGTATGCCTATATGAACAGCGGCGTGACGCCGGATATTTTAACCACCGCCAAAGCCTTAGGTGCGGGTTTCCCAATCGGCGCAATGCTGACCACAGATCGTTTTTCGGCGCACTTCGTGGTGGGTGATCATGGGACAACTTATGGGGGCAACCCCTTGGCCAGTGCCGTCGCGAGCGCAGTCTTAGATTTTATCGATCGTCCTGAAGTGTTGGATGGGGTGAAACAGCGTCATCAATGGTTCGTTGACGGCTTAAACCAACTCAATGCTGAGTATTCCGTCTTTGATCAGATTCGCGGTGAAGGACTCCTGTTGGGCTGCGTACTTAAACCTGAATATGCCGGACAAGCCAAAACGATTGCCCAACTCGCAGGCGAAGAAGGCCTATTGGCACTGATCGCTGGACCCAATGTACTGCGCTTTACCCCGTCATTGGTGATTCCGAAACACGATATCGAGGAAGGTTTGTTGC
The DNA here is from genome assembly GCA_030152605.1 of Acinetobacter sp. Taxonomy (GTDB): domain Bacteria; phylum Pseudomonadota; class Gammaproteobacteria; order Pseudomonadales; family Moraxellaceae; genus Acinetobacter. Next base: position 1,608 of record JASLJB010000198.1, read on the forward strand.
GCTTGGGGCGTGCCTTGGCTGGTTTTGTTGGCAAGTAGTCGTCCAATTCGTCAGTAAAACAATCAAAAAAAAATAGTGCAGTTTGGAGATACGGAAGGTAGCGCTCCAAGGACACAGTAGGGAAATAGGTGACGCATTATGATGATCGTAAGACACGCAGAACATCGGGATATCGATGATATCTATATCCTGGCGGTAAAGTCGGGGGTCGGGATGACCTCCTTACCGTCCAACAAAGAAATTTTGTCGGCACGAATTGCACGCACGCGTCACACGCTAGAAGGTCAGTTGCCTCGCGGTGAGCAAGGCTATTTGTTTGTACTCGAAGATACTGAGCTCAAACGCGTGGTGGGCATGAGTGGGCTTGAAGTGGCTGTGGGGTTAAATGAACCTTTTTATAATTTTCATGTCGGCAGACAAGTACATGCCTCACAAGCGCTCAAGGTCTATAAGACTTTAAATACTTTATTTTTAAGTAATGACCATACCGGCTGTAGTGAACTGTGTACGTTGTTTTTAGACCCAGACTTCCGTGAACATCAAAATGGCAAGTTGTTGTCTAAAGTGCGGTTTTTATTTATCTCCGCGTTTCAGTCTTATTTTGAAAAAAAACTCATCGCCGAGATGCGTGGTTTTTCCGATGAAAATGGTCGTTCCGCTTTTTGGGATGCGCTCGGGCATCATTTCTTTAACATGGATTTTGCCACGGCAGATTACTTGAGTGGTATTGGCCAAAAGGTCTTTATCGCTGAACTGATGCCACGCTTCCCGGTTTATATCGACCTGTTGCCAGAATCGGCACAAAAGGTCATTGCTCAAGTTCATCCTCAGACCAAACCTGCGTTTCATGTGCTGGAACTCGAGGGTCTGCAGTATGAGGGCTATGTCGATATCTTTGACGCCGGACCAACACTTGAAGCAGAAATCAAAAATCTACGTGCGGTGAAAGACAGCAGCCTACGTCAAATCAAAATCGTAGAAAACACAGAAGCACATGCCAGCAGTTACTTGGTCGCCAATGATCAGTACAACGATTATCGCGCCATATTGGCCAATACGGGTGTGGATGAAAGCTCGATTGGACTGACCTTGCAGCAGGCGCAAGGGCTAAAACTTAAAGAAGGCGATCGGGTACGCGTTTTGCCACTGAATACCACCGAGTAAGGAGTCAATCGCATGTCTCAGGGAAACTTATATATTAACGGCACATGGTCTGCGGGTCAGGGTGCAACATTCAGCAAACACAATCCAGTCACGCAAGCGCAGATCTGGCAAGGGCAGGAAGCCACAGCAGACGATATCGCAAATGCCAGTCATGCCGCGCGCCAAGCTTTTGTGGCATGGGCACGGCGTCCCGTTGCCGAGCGTATTGCGGTGACGGCTGCATTTTCCGCGCAACTCGAACAACATAAAACGCAATTGGCTGAGATCATTAGTCAAGAAACCAGTAAACCGTTGTGGGAAACCCTAACCGAAGTCCAAGCCATGATCGGCAAGGTCGCGATCTCCATCCGTGCCTATGCCGAGCGCACAGGGGAGAGTTCAACGCAGTTGCCCGATGGCGTGGCATCCTTGCGCCATCGTCCGCATGGGGTGTTGGCGGTTTACGGTCCCTATAATTTTCCAGGACATTTGCCCAATGGTCATATCGTTCCAGCATTGATCGCGGGCAATACGATTTTATTTAAACCCAGTGAGCTGACGCCGTGGAGCGCTGAATTTACCCTTCAATTGTGGCAAAAAGCAGGGCTACCCGCAGGTGTGATTAATTTGTTGCAAGGCGGGCGTGCCACTGGAGAGGCGCTGGCTCAGGCTGAAGGAGTGGATGGGGTGCTCTTTACCGGCAGTGCCAATACTGGTGCGATCTTGCATCGCCAATTGGCTGGCGCACCGGAAAAGATTTTGGCCTTGGAAATGGGCGGTAACAATGCGCTGATCATCGATGAGATCCAAGGTCTGGATGCTGTGGTGCATTTGGCGATTCAATCCTCCTTTATCTCGGCTGGGCAACGCTGTACCTGCGCACGACGCATCATCGTCAAACGCGGTGAACAAGGCGATGCCTTTATTGAGCGTTTCGTTGCGGTGACGCAGCAGTTGCGTATTGGTGCATGGGATGCTGATCCGCAACCGTTTATGGGTGGGGTGATTTCAGTACATGCGGCACAGCAGATCGTCAAAGCTCAGCAGCAATTGATCAATGCCGGTGCCAAAGTCTTATTGGCGCTGGAACAGCTTCAGCCCAACAGCAGCTTACTCAGTCCAGGAATTCTGGAATTAAGTGATGTCAACGAGGTGCCGGATGAAGAATATTTTGGACCATTGACTACGATTTATCGCTATGACGACTTTGATCAGGCCCTCAAATTGGCCAATGCAACCCGATTTGGCTTGTCTTTAGGTTTGGTCTCTCCCGATCGTGCCTTGTTTGAGCGGGTCTTGGTCGAAGGTCGTGCTGGGATCGTGAATTGGAATAAACCGTTGACTGGTGCTTCGAGTGCAGCGCCTTTTGGCGGGATCGGTGCATCAGGCAATCATCGCGCCAGTGCTTACTATGCAGCGGACTATTGTGCGTGGCCGATGGCTTCTTTAGAAAGTGAACAGATCAGCTTACCGACCACATTATCACCCGGCATTGTGCTGTAACGGATTTGAGCGGAGAAAAAAATGTCAGGTTATGAAATAAATTTTGATGGATTGGTGGGGCCGACACATCACTATGCAGGTTTGTCTTTTGGGAATGAGGCATCGACCAAGCATCGCCATCAGCGCTCCAATCCCAAGCTGGCTGCACAGCAGGGTTTGTTGAAAATGAAAGCCCTGGCCGATCTAGGGCTGAAACAAGGTGTGTTTGCGCCGCAAGAACGCCCGCATGTGCCGACGCTCAGAGCACTCGGGTTTAGCGGCAGCGATCATCAAGTGATTGAAGCTGCGATGAAGCGCTCGCCGGAACTGTTATCGGCGCTGAGTTCAGCCTCATGTATGTGGACTGCCAATGCGGCAACTGTGTCGCCTTCAGCCGATAGTGCCGATGGTCGTTTGCATTTCACTGCAGCCAACCTGAACAATAAATTTCATCGTTCGATTGAACATCAGACCACCAGTCAAATTCTGGCAGCCATGTTTAAGGATGAGCGGCATTTTGCGCATCATGCCGCACTGCCACCGGTGGCTTTGTTTGGTGATGAGGGGGCCGCCAATCACAATCGACTCGGCGGTGCCTATGATCAAAGCAGTGTTCAGGTCTTTGTCTATGGTCAGCGGCATTTCTCTGCAGCCAATGGTCCAAAACGTTATCCGGCCAGACAGTCACTTGAAGCCAGTGAGGCGGTAGCACGCCTACATCAACTTGATTCTGACAAAACGGTGTTTGTGCAGCAGCATCCGGATGTGATCGATCAAGGCGTATTTCATAATGATGTGATTGCGGTCAGCAACCAAAATGTCTTGTTTCATCATCAGCATGCATTTTTAAATCAAGACCAAGCCTTACATGAAGTACGTAGCAAGATGCAGCGCTTGGGGCATGACTTCATCTCGATCGAAGTGCCTGATCGCCGTGTCTCTGTGGCCGATGCCGTTTCAACGTATTTATTTAACAGTCAAATTTTAACCCGTCGCGATGGTGGCATGAGTATCGTGGTGCCGGAAGAGTCACGTCAAAACAGTGCGGTATGGTCCTATCTGAATGACATGATCCAGATGGGCACACCGATTGATGAGATTAAAGTCTTTGATCTGCGTGAAAGTATGCGTAATGGCGGTGGGCCAGCCTGTTTGCGTTTGCGGGTTGCAGTCAACCAAAGCGAACTCGATGCGATCAATCCCAATGTACTGATGAACGATGCTTTATTTAATCGTTTAAATGTTTGGGTAGAGCGGCATTATCGTGATGAGTTGACCCAAGCCGACCTCGCAGACCCTGAACTGTTGTTACAAAGTCGCAGTGCCTTAGATGAACTGACTCAGATCTTGAATTTGGGCACAGTCTACGACTTTCAGAAATAAGTCGAAAACAAGTCAAAAACAAGTCGAATATAAGCATAAGCGAGTGGCGGCAGGCAGAACATATCCCAAAAATCCAATGAAAACAACCCGAAGTGAGCAGGGAGTATCAAAAGCGTATGATTGATTTTTTAAGCCTATTGTTGGCGCAACACACGCCAGAAATACGCCAAGGCCAAGGTCCAGATTTGTCATGGGAATGGCTAGGTGAAGGAATCTTGGTATTTACCCCAAGGCACAGCTTTGAAAAAAGTGTGGTGTTGTCGGCGGGTATTCATGGCAATGAAACTGCACCGATCGAGTTGTTGGCACAACTGTGTCAGGACTTGCTCAGTGGGCGTCTGCCGCTGGCGGTTAAGTTGCTGTGTATCTTGGGTAATCCTGCTGCGATTCGATCTGGTCAACGTTATGTTGAAAACGATATGAACCGGATGTTTTGTGGTGGCTATCGTCAACTGCCGCGTGCCGATGAAACGCGTCGTGCCGAGCAGCTCGAACAGACGCTCATTGATTTCTTTGATCGCTGTCCTGCTCAGACTCGCTATTATCACTTTGACTTACATACCGCGATTCGCTCATCGCTGTTGCCGACTTTTGCTTTATTTCCATTCCAGTCTCATGCTTACGATCAACATGTATTACAGTGCTTAGAAGCCGCCGAGCTAGATGCCATCGTTTATCACAATGCTGAAGCACGAACCTTTACTCATTTTAGTAGTTCCAATTTTCAAGCCGCCAGTGTGACCTTGGAGCTGGGACAGGCCAAAGCATTTGGTTGCAATGATCTGACGCAGTTTGCCGCGATCGATCAGGTGTTACGCGCCGTGGTCAGTGAACAGGCCTTAGCAGCACGTCAAAAAGTACGATTGCGGCAGTTTAAAGTGGTGGATTCGATTATTAAGAGTGCGGAGGATTTTCAGCTGAATTTGGCTGAGGATGCTGCAAACTTTAGTCGTTTTCAGCAGGGGCAGGTGATTGCGACACAGTCCATTCCTGCGGTGGGGACATTGGACCCCCGAGATATCCGTGTCGATCAGATCGAAGTGCCTTTTTCGCATCAGCCGCCTGAGCTTACTGCATCTGAGTCAAATCAAGCGCCAGACGACCAGATCGCATTCAGCCAACGCAATGAAAATCATGACTATGTGGTACGCCAAGCACAAGTGTTTATTTTATTTCCCAATGCCAAGGTCAAGTTGGGACTGCGTGCCGGTTTGGTACTAGAGGAGATTTAAGCGTGGATTTGCTTGAAAACATGCATTTTGGGGCTGATCGCGGCTGAATTATAGATTTAATTCTAAAACAGCGGTCTAACTGAGTGAAAGTTGCTGAAAATAAGCACGAAATGGGCTATACTGTCGCGCCTAGATGTTCTTGCTTTATTGACACTAGGCTATACCCACTCTCTCACAGACCTAAGGCTTATATTTGAGCCTGATAAATTCCGTGGATTATCAAGATTTTCTCGCGCTGTGAAAATCTTAACATCAGATAAAACACAAAATAGACTGAGTAACTGCGATTACAAAATCATTGTGAACTCGCTTGAACTACGGCGAATGATTGGCTCTATTTGTAAATAGCTAAACCAAATCACGCAAACAAATGAATTGTGTGAAAGCATTACAATGAAATTGCTTTGTAAAAAAAGTTTATTGAATTTTCGCTAGTCTGTATAATCTGCGACAACTTAATTGTATGCGCCATTGCACAATTGAGGGCTTCCTTTTCAATTGTGTAAATATTTGGCTGAGATTTTTATGACCGATTCAAATTCTACCAACAATATCAAGACCTTGCGTAATATCGCGATTATTGCGCACGTCGACCATGGTAAAACGACGCTTGTCGACAAATTGCTACAACAATCAGGTGCACTCGGTGATCGCGCAGGCGAGATTGAACGTGTCATGGACTCAGGTGCGATTGAAAGCGAACGTGGTATTACCATCTTGGCTAAAAATACTGCAATCAAATGGTTAGACAAACGTACCAACACTGAGTACCGCATCAACATCGTCGACACCCCGGGACACGCCGACTTCGGTGGCGAAGTTGAACGTGTAATGTCGATGGTTGACTGTGTATTGTTGCTTGT
>JASLJB010000204.1 GCA_030152605.1 Acinetobacter sp.
GATTCAGTTTGAAGATTTCGCGCAAAATAACGCCATGCCGTTACTCAACAAATATCGTGATCAGTACTGCTGCTTTAACGATGATATTCAAGGTACTGCGGCAGTCGTGGTCGGTAGTTTGATCGCCGCTTGTCGTGCTGCCAATATTCAGCTCAAAGACCAGAAAGTCACCTTCCTCGGTGCAGGTTCTGCTGGTTGCGGTATCGCGGAACAAATCATTGCGCAAATGGTGGCCGATGGTCTCAGCGATGCCGAAGCCCGCGATCGCGTCTATATGGTCGATCGTTTTGGTTTAATCACTGAAAACCAACCCAACCTACGTAGCTTCCAACGTGCCTTGGCCAAAAAAACCGAGACCGTCGCCGCGTGGGCAGATCCAGATGGGATGATTTCTTTACTCGATGTGGTCAAGTTTGCTCAACCGAGCATCTTGATTGGGGTATCTGGTCAGGCCGGACTGTTTAATGAAGAAATTATTAAAACCCTCAATTCTAACTGCGAACATCCGATTGTTCTGCCTTTGAGTAATCCAACCTCACACGTTGAAGCATTGCCTGCCGACATCCTGCGTTGGACTGAAGGTAAGGCACTGATTGCAACCGGTAGTCCATTTGCACCGGTGAACTACCAAGGCAAAATCTACAATATTTCGCAGTGCAACAATGCTTATATCTTCCCTGGCATTGGTCTCGGGGTGATTGCATCCAATGCCACGCGGGTCACCGATAAAATGATGATTGCATCGAGTGCCGCCTTAGCGGATTGTTCTCCGAAACTTCAGGACCCTGAAGCGGATTTGCTGCCAGATTTGGACAGTATCCAACAGGTATCCAAAAATATTGCATTTAATGTCGCCAAAGCCGCGATGGCAGATGGCGTTGCACCGATCATCAGTGATGAGCAGTTGCAAGAAAATATTGAGCGAAATTTCTGGACACCTCAATATCGCCAATATCGCCGCGTACCTTTCTAAAACAGGCTTTAGATCCAAATCTTGTCAAGATCCCCTTTTTTTAACGGGGATTTTTTTACATGACGGTCAATATCTCCGCCCCTGCACGAACAGCTTGGATTTTGATATATAATCAACTCACTTTTTTCAATGAATAGAACTGTAAAATGACGACCACATTGACGTGTTTTAAAGCCTATGATATTCGAGGCAAGTTGGGTTCGGAACTAAATGAGGAAATCGCGTACCGGATCGGCAGAGCATATGGGCAGATTTACCAACCTAAAAAGGTCGTGGTGGGCTGTGATGTACGTTTGAGCAGTGAAGCATTGAAAAGAGCGACCATCCGCGGTCTCAACGAAGCCGGAGTTGATGTGTTGGATCTCGGTCTCACCGGGACAGAAGAAGTTTATTTCGGCGCATTTCATCTCGATGTACAAGGCGGGATTGAAATCACTGCCAGCCATAATCCGATGGATTATAACGGTATGAAATTGGTTCGTGAAAATGCCCGTCCAATCAGTGCCGATACCGGTTTAAAACAAATTCAAGCCTTGGCCGAGTCAGGTCGTTTTACCCCAGTGGAACGTCAAGGATCAACTGAAAGCTATAATATTCTGCCTGAGTTTATTGAGCATCTTATGGGCTATATCGACCCCGCCAAGATTCGCCCATTAAAACTGGTCATGAACGCCGGCAACGGTGCAGCGGGTCATGTGGTCGATGCCATCGAAGAAAAATTCAAACAACTCAATGTGCCAGTCGAACTGATCAAAATTCATAATGAAGCCGATGGGACTTTTCCGCATGGGATTCCCAATCCAATCTTGGTCGAAAACCGTGAAAGTACCCGCAGTGCCGTACTAATCCACAAAGCGGATATGGGCATTGCCTGGGACGGTGACTTTGATCGCTGTTTCTTGTTTGATGAAAAAGGCCAATTTATCGAGGGCTATTATATTGTTGGACTCTTAGCACAAGCCTTCTTACTCAAACAAAAAGGCGAGAAAATTGTGCATGATCCGCGACTGGTATGGAACACGCTCGACATACTCGAACAATATGAAGGTGTTGCAGTTCAATCCAAATCTGGACATGCTTTCATCAAAGATGTGATGCGCGAACACAATGCGGCCTATGGCGGTGAAATGAGTGCACACCATTACTTCCGTGACTTTGCCTATTGCGATAGCGGTATGATCCCGTGGTTATTGGCGGTCGTGGTATTGTCTGAAACCAAGCAGTCTCTTTCTTCATTGGTCGAAGACATGATCACCAAGTTTCCATGCAGTGGTGAAATCAACTTTAAAGTGCTTGATACCCAAGCCACCATTGAAAAAATTGTGGATCACTATCAAGCACAACAACCTGCAGTCGATCATACCGATGGCATCAGCCTCGACTTCGGTGTCTGGCGTTTAAATGTGCGTGCATCCAATACCGAACCTTTATTACGTCTGAATATTGAAAGTCGTGCCGACCGTAACCCTCAACCAATGCAGCACTATGTGGATGAATTGACAGCGATTATTCAGTCTTAACTTCAATTCATCGTGAATCGTTATTTTCAATAAAAATCTATGCTTCGGCATAGATTTTTTTATATATGAATAAATCCTAAAATCAATCACCTAAAAATAAACTTTTATTTTATGCAACTTAATTCAAAGCAAAATTAAAAATATATATTTGATATTAAAATAATAATTACACATAAGTTCGGCATGTTTGTAACGTGAATTAAAATAACGCTATGCTGAATAAGCACTCCGATTCCGGTGCTGCAGCCCCCATACCAATAGATCTGAATCATACCCACTATGCGTAGAAATGCAGTGTTTAGAAAGGATATTCAATCACTTAGGGCTATAAGTGCACTCACAATTATGGTTTGCCATATCTGGTTGAATCGTGTCTCTGGCGGTGTTGATATTTTCTTTGTCATCTCCGGCTATTTTATCGCTACGACACTATGTAAATTAGAACATGACAAGTGGTATCTCAATTATGCTATTTTTTGGCAAAAAATCCTCGGCAGAATTATTCCAACCTCAGTATTGATTATATTCATCGCCACACTGGTCGCATATTTAACAACCTATCCATTTCGTGGGGAAATTATACGCAGTGCTGTTTTTAGTATGTTGCAGCTGGAAAATATAAACTTAATATTACAGCATTCGAACTATTTACTCAGCAGCACAAAAAGTATATTTCAACATTTTTGGGCACTTTCGATTCAGCTGCAGTTTTATTTATTTTATCCCTTCATCTTCCTCATCTTTAAAAAAAAACAGATGATCATTCTGAGTACGATCACCCTGCTGTCTTTCATTTTCTCCGTGTATTCGGTCTCTGTCGATTCAGACCTGGCCTACTACCATCCATTCACACGCCTCTGGGAGTTCAGCTCAGGTGGCATTGTCTGCTTACTATCCCAAAAAAACATTCACATCAAACATGGCAGTATCTCTGTTTTAGCATTTTTGGGCTTTATTTTATTTGCTTTTTTCTATCCCAAGCAATTCAACTTTCCAGGATGGTCGTCTTTAACCCCTGTCATCTGTGCCACGCTGATTCTACTGAACACTGGCAAGAACTATCTTCTTTCACTGTTGAGCAATAATCCGGTATTGCTGCTCATCTCTGAGTTTTCATTTACCCTGTACTTGGTTCATTGGCCAATTTTGATATTGACCAAATATTTAACATTTAAAAGTACTGTTAATCTTAAAAATGGCATTTATATTATGCTGAGTAGTATCGCCATTTCATATTTAATCAATAAGTGCTTTGAAAGAAAGATTAGCCAAAGACTAAATGCTCTCAACATCGTGCATTTTTTTAAAATTATGCTATTGGTGCTGATCTCATGCTTGACGATTTATACAATCTTATATTTTGAAAATAAGTATAGAGAACAGCATGCAACTGTCTTACACAAAAACAATCTCCTCAGACTAAACAGTCTAAATAACAATATTTTAACTTTAAATGTGCTTGGAACTTCCGCTAAATCTAGAACGCAATGTATGAGCTACTCTGCTGAGTTAAAGACCTGTATCTGGGGAGATTCATCTGCCTCTCAAGCAATCGCAATCGTAGGTGGATCTCATATTGAACAATGGCTGCCTATATTTAACCACTTTGGACAGAAGCATCACTTTAAAGTCATACAAATCAATAAAGGTGATTGTCCTTTAGGCGGTGCAGAAAACTCCGATCAAAGTTGTCAAATTTGGAGCAAAAAAGTGATCGACTATATTGCTCAACATAAAAATATCAAATATGTGGTGACCAACTCGACCAGGAGCTATGAAAAGGATCACCTTGAAAATGTCCCTCTGAGTTATTATTCAGCTTTAGTTCAACTTAAAAAAAACAGCAATGCGAAAATCCTCGGAATCCGTGATAATGCTAGATTCGCGACTAACCCCAATCAATGCTTAACCAACAAGCTGATTGATAATGATCAATGTCGCTATAACATTCATCAGCATTTAAATACTGAAGATCC
>JASLJB010000259.1 GCA_030152605.1 Acinetobacter sp.
AGATCTCTTGTTATAAAAAATAGCCATATCAGGAAAGACAATGACTGCACGTATTCAACAAGGTAAGTTAGCAATCGCTAAAGAACTCTACGATTTTATTGAAAATGAAGCATTACCCGGTTCTGGTTTAGATAGCCAGACCTATTGGAACAACTTTGAGCAAGTCGTTGTTGATCTCAGTCCTAAAAATAAGGCACTACTTGCAAAGCGAGAAGAAATTCAGGCCAAAGTTGATGAATGGCATCGTAATAATCCATTTGAATTGACGGCTTATAAAGCGTTCTTGACTGAAATTGGCTACTTGTTGCCTGAAGTTGAAGATTTCAAAATCAGTACTGAAAATGTCGATGAAGAAATCGCACTGTTGGCAGGACCACAATTGGTGGTGCCCGTGCGTAACGCACGTTACTGTTTGAACGCAGCCAACGCACGTTGGGGTTCACTCTATGATGCCTTATATGGTTTCGATGTGATCTCTGAGGAAGGCGGCGCTGACAAAGGCAAAGGTTATAACCCTGTTCGTGGTGAAAAAGTTATCGCATTTGCGAAAAACTTCTTAAACGAAACCTTCCCATTGGCACAAGGCTCACATGCTGATGCAACGCAATATGCAGTTGAAAACAATGCATTAGTGGTCACGCTCAAAGATGGCAGTCGCACCACACTTGCGCATGAGTCGCAGTTTGTCGGTTATAACGGTGAAGCAGATAAGCCTGTAGAAATCGTATTTAAAAATAATGGTTTGCATGTGATCGTGCAAATTGATGCCAACAGCCCAATCGGTCAAGCAGATGCTGCCGGTGTTAAAGATTTGGTGCTTGAAGCGGCTGTGACTACGATTCAGGATCTTGAAGATTCGATCGCGGCGGTTGATGCTGAAGAAAAAGTTGAAGGCTACCGTAACTGGTTAGGCCTGATGAAAGGCACCTTAGAAGAAAAGATTGAGAAAAACGGCAAAACCGTCACCCGTGCTTTAAACAAAGACCGCACGCACAAAAACTTGATCGGTGGTGTGACCTCGATTCACGGTCGTTCATTGATGTTGCTACGTAACGTGGGTCACTTGATGACTAACCCGGCGATCTTGGTCGACGGTGCTGAAATCTACGAAGGCATCATGGATGCATTGATCACGCCATTGTTGTCATTTGCAGATATTAAAGGTGAAAACGAGAACAAGAACTCACGTAAGGGTTCAATGTACATCGTTAAACCAAAAATGCATGGTCCAGAAGAAGTGGCATTCGCGGTTGAGTTGTTCGAACGTGCTGAGAAAGCGTTGAACTTACCAGCCAAGACCCTAAAAATCGGGATCATGGATGAAGAACGTCGTACTTCGGTGAACTTGAAAAACTGTATCGCACAGGCCAAAGACCGTACCATCTTTATCAATACCGGCTTCATGGACCGTACTGGTGATGAGATCCATACCTTTATGGAAGCCGGTCCGTTTGTACGCAAAGGTGAAGTGAAAGGCCAAATTTGGTTCCCAGCTTATGAAAACCGTAACGTTATGGTTGGCTTACAAGCAGGTCTACGTGGTAAAGCACAGATCGGTAAAGGCATGTGGCCAAAACCAGACATGTTGCTCGACATGTATAACAGCAAAACTGAGCATCCAGAAGCGGGCGCAAGCTGTGCATGGGTACCATCACCAACAGGTGCAGTGATTCACGCGATTCACTATCACCAAATCAATGTGGCACAGCGTCAACAAGAATTGTTAGACACCAAAGCTTTGCCATTGGATGATTTGTTGACGCCACCACTGGCTGTGGACACCAACTGGACCGAAGAAGAAAAAACCAGAGAACTTGAAAACAACTGTCAAGGTATCTTGGGCTATGTAGTGCGTTGGGTTGATCTCGGTGTGGGCTGTTCGAAAGTACCAGACATCAACAACGTGGGTTTGATGGAAGACCGCGCAACACTACGTATTTCTTCACAGCACGTTGCTAACTGGTTACGTCATGGTGTGGTGAGTCATGCGCAAGTGGAAGAAGTGATGAAGCGTATGGCTAAGATTGTGGATGAGCAAAATGCCAACGATCCACTCTATACGGCGATGTCAGCTGACTTTGACAACAACATCGCGTTCCAAGCGGCATCTGACTTGATCTTCAAGGGTGCTGAGCAACCATCGGGTTATACCGAGCCGTTGTTACATGCTGCACGCTTGAAACTAAAAGGTTATACCGGTGACTAAGCTGGCCTAAAGCCGAAGTAAGTTGACTGATTCATCTCGAATAGTCATCTAGAATAGCAACAAGCCGCTCAATGAGCGGCTTGTTTGTTGCTGAGTATCGGCTTTTTAGGACTTTGGCGTTCAGTGCGATTGCATCGTGTATGCAGGGAGAGCTTATGACTTTTCTTGCGGTGCTTCGATTTCATGCACCGCATTAAACACCTCAATCGGTTCAATGCGAATCAACTTCTGTCCAAAGCTACGCAGCCACCAAGTCAGTTGCGATGTAAATGGGACATTGGCACTGACTTTAAACAGATTGTCATTGAGCTTTTCAATTTTTTGTTCTTTGCTGAGCTGACTTTCAGTGAAATATAAGGCATCCATCTCATGCATGACCAACTCCAAATCAACATGACGTGTGGGTTGGTTAAAATCGACTCGGAAGCCCAGCGCTCCAGACTCGATATAGGCATCAATATCAAAATCAACCGGATGCAAGGCACGTAGCTCTAAAACATGCGCCGATTTAAAGCGATGTAATGCAAAGGTTTGCACATCAGACTTGTCATGACGGGTACAGATTAAATAAATAATCGAGCCTTTTTGTACCAATGCCAAGGGGTTAAGCGTGTATTGGCGGTCCTCACCTTGTGGGCCACGTGCGCGATAGATGCAGTCGATCTGCTTGTCTTGCAGTAAGCCCTCATAGATGGCTTGTTGCGCCTGACGTTCAACCACAGGCGGAATAAGTGGCTGTGTCGCGGGCACGATGCGCACCCGATTGATCCACTGTCTGACATTGTTGTGGCTAGAGAGATTACGGCGTGCCAAATCAAACCAAGGATTCATTTCTTCGATCAAGCTCGGCGGGAGCAGATGCTTGAGGTGTTCCTCGACCATCATAAAGGTGACGGCTTGGGAGCTGGTCATATGCGGCAAGCTTTGTAACGGTGCGTCGGACTGCCAACGCCAACCTTGGGGAATGGTTTTATTGCTTTCAATTGGAAAGCGTTGCGAAATCTGATTGAGGTCGCGTTGAATGGTACGCAAGCTGATCTCGATCCCTTCACGGGCCAAGAGTTCTTGCAATTCACGTGTACCCATCCATTTGCCTGTATTCAGACGCGAAAGAATCTGCCATTGGCGATATAGACTGTTGGATGTTTCTTTTTCTTGTGAGGACATAATAATAACTGAATCAACTAAAGCGAAAGGGTGAAAGAGAGCTACGGCATACAATAGAAAATATCCCCACAATGCGCAAGGGAATTCGGCTCTGACTTTTACACAACTTTAATATGATTGTGACAGACTTGAATTAAGATCAATTTGAATCTTCTCGTGATTCAACCAACAAACCATAAATTCTTAACCAGCAGCATATTTAAATTAACTCTATCTTCAATCTAGATTAAAAGTTTTTTTGGCATCTTATTTGCCTTAATTTTACGTGATTAATAACAAATAAAAGAGGTGTCTATGCTTAAAGTTCGTTTGGATAAAGATTTAAAATCAGGAAGTTTTTCAGTGCCTGCGCAGCCCAAGTGGTTGCCGTCATTGCAGGGATTGAATTTCAGTCACGCCCAAAAAGCAGTTCAGCCGCATAATGCTTTCACCCAATTAAAACAACTCCAATCCGATTTTTTTAATGAACTCAATGACGATGTCAATTTACCTGCGCAGAATATTCAGCAACTTGGGCAATGGTTAGCGCAGTATAGTTTAACGGAACTAGAGCAGTTAAATTTCAGTGCCAGAACGCATTTTTTGCAGCAGGGGATTAGTTTTAATGTTTACGATGCTGATCAGCAGGGGCTAGAACGTTGCATTCCCTTTGATCTGATTCCTCGTATCATTGCTCGGCAGCAATGGCATAAAATTTCACAGGGCTGTATTCAGCGGACGCGCGCGTTAAATCTTTTTTTACATGATATTTATCATGATGCCGCAATTTTAAAAGAGCAAATTGTGCCGGAACAGCACGTCCTCAGTCACGAGGCATATCAACCGCATATGATCAAGCAGCATCTCAATGGGCAGATTTATAGTCAGGTTAGTGGGGTGGATATCGTACGTGATCGTGAGGGTGAGTTTTATGTACTCGAGGATAATCTCAGGACGCCTTCAGGTGTCTCCTATATGCTGGAAAGTCGCAAAATGAGCCAGCGTTTAATGCCTGATTTGTGTGGCCGGCAACTGATGGGAATCGAGCATTATCCACTGCTACTGAAAGAAATTTTGGCCGAAAATGCCGATATGGAGCAGCCTTTTATTGTGGTGTTGACCCCTGGGCGTTTTAACAGTGCCTACTATGAACATGCATTTTTGGCACGTGAAATGCAGGTGCCCTTGGTCACTTCGCAAGATCTATTTGTCGACAATAATCGGGTCTATGTCAAAACTATTCGTGGTCGGCAACGGGTTGATGTGATCTATCGCCGTATTGATGATGCCTATCTCGATCCGCTGTGCTTTCTGCCAGACAGTCGCCTCGGTGTCGCAGGTTTGATGTCTGCCTATTTGCAAAACAATGTGGTGATCGCCAATGCACCGGGCACAGGCGTTGCGGACGATAAATCGATATATCCCTATGTCGATAAAATGATTGCCTATTATCTCAATGAGCAACCGATCCTCAACAACGTACCGACCTTCCAATGCCGTGATCCAGAGCAACTGGACTATGTACTGAAACACCTCGATCAGTTGGTGATCAAAGAGGCACAAGGCTCAGGTGGTTATGGCATGTTAATTGGACCGCAAGCCAGTGATGAGGAGATCGCCAGTTTTGCAGTCAAACTACGTGCCACACCACAGCATTATATTGCCCAGCCGACTTTGGCCTTGTCGGTATCGCCGACCTTATCTGCAACCGGGTTGGCAGAACGGCATATTGATTTACGGCCCTTTATCTTGAGCTCACCTTATCGAACGGAATTGGTCCCGGGTGGTCTGACTCGTGTTGCGATGCAAGCGGGATCGTTGGTGGTGAATTCATCACAAGGGGGCGGGATCAAAGATACTTGGGTCATCGATCCTTTACATGCCTGAATAAAAACAATTGACTGAGCGATCGCAATGATTTTACTAAATTCGAATGCACAACAAATTTACTGGTTTGGACGTTATTTGCAGCGATTGCAATATATAAGCCAACAGTTTCCATTTCAAACGCAAGCTGCTGCCTTGCGCTATGCCCATGCTTTTGGTTTAGAGATCGAGGATGCTGCGCAATTAAATGCTGATCTGATTGATCCTAAGCAGCCCAATGCGATACTCGGCTGGCTCAATGATGCCAAAAATAATCTCTATGATTTGCGAGCGGTATTGTCTACATGTGCTTTTGCGCGCTTGAATGCGGTATTGCAGACGGCGATTGCCCAAGCATTGGCCCAAGTTCTAGCATTTGATCAGATGCTTGATCCGGTGCTTGGTCAGGTGCTTGCCGAGTGTAATGCGGTGATTGAAGCTGAACACGATCCCGTGCTGCTCTCGTTTTTTCAATTGGGCTGTCAGGTTGAAATTCTTGATCAACAAATCCGCCTCGACCAGCAATGCCAAGACACGCTACAGGTCCTAGATCAGTTGTTGCATGGACTGGATTTCCCTCTCGACTCAGCAGTCGCCCAGCCTTCAATGCGGCCAGCCAGCTCAGCGGCGATGCATTTTCAGCACATGGATCAGCAGATCCAACGTTTATTCGCAAGGGACTGCCAATGAAACTGATGATTAATCACCAAACCCATTATCAATATTCAGAAATTGCTTCTGGCAGTATTCAATATATCAAGATGAATCCACAAGATCAGGTGCAGCAACGGGTACAGCACTGGGAGATCAGCGTGCCGGGACAACGCCAAATCAGTCGTGATGTGTTTCATAACATCTGGATCACTTGTCGCCAAGACTTTGAATATCAGCAGTTGAGTATCATGGCGCAGGGGGTGGTGGAGATTAATCCAGACTATGCCTACGGCATACAACTGGATCTACCGGTGATGCTGTTCTTGCAAACCACTTTGACCACGCAATGTAGTGCCGAGATGCTGGCCTTTGCTCAGCGTGCTGTCGCATATGCATCGCAGGCACAGATCAAGGTGGCGCATTTACAAGATTTGGCAGCAGCGGTGTTACAACAGATGCCCTATATCAGCGCAAGTACTTTGGTTAGTTACACCGCGATCGAATCTTTTACTGCACAACAGGGGGTATGTCAGGACCATAGCCATGTCTTTATCGCCATGTGCCGTGGTTTGGGAATTCCAGCACGTTATGTTTCCGGCTATCTGTATGCCGAAAATAGCTCGCACTTGGCCAGTCATGCATGGGCCGAAGCCTATATCGCGGGACATTGGTATTGTTTCGATGTCAGTAATCAACTGTTTCGACCTTGCGCGCATATTTATGTGGCGGTTGGACGTGATTATTGGGATGTGGCGCCGGTACGTGGCGTGCGTGATCGCGGTGGCGTGGAATCGATGTATTCAAGCGTGCAAGTTTTGGCGTGCTAGCTGTGCTGCTGTATGGATTGAGCTTAGATATTTTAACAGTCCATATTTTAAGGTTTTATGTTTTAAGGTTTCATGTTTTAAGGTTGCATGTTTTAAGCACTGAATGTTGTGTCTGTCTTGCTGCTTTTTAACAGTTAATTTTTCAATCTGCATAAAAAGGGAAACCCATGACCTACTGTTGCGCGATGAGATTAAAACAAGGTTTGGTCTTTATTAGTGATACCCGTACCAACGCGGGTATTGATCATATCTCGACTTTTCGTAAGCTTTATCAGTTTGGCGAGGAGGATGAACGCTTTATCTGTATTCAGCCTTCTGGCAATTTAGCCACCACTCAGGCCGTGATTGGTTATTTGCAACATCAAATCATACAGAAACAAGAACCAAATTTGATGAGTGTAAATAGCATGTTTGAATTGGCGGGCTTGGTTGGACAGACATTAAAGCGTGTGATTGATGAAATCAGCACGGATCAGCAGCAACAGAGTAATTATTTTTGCAGCATGTTGCTAGGTGGACAAATCCAAGCTGAAGAGATGCAGCTCTATAATATTTACCCCCAAGGTAATTTCATCTCAGCGACTTGTGATACACCTTATTTTCAAATCGGGGAGAGTAAATACGGTAAACCAATTTTGGATCGTGCGCTGAGTTATGACATGCCCTTAGATGAGGCATTACGCTGTGGCCTGATCTCTTTTGATTCAACTTTACGTTCCAATGTCTCTGTGGGAATGCCACTAGACGTGCTGATTTATAACGCAGATTCGTTTAAAAATCCAAAAGGCAAACGCATTACTGAAGATGAGCCGTATTTTCAACATATCAGTAAGCAATGGTCCGAAATCTTACGCCGTGGCATGCAGGACTTACCCAAACCGACGCCGGACTTTTTTGAATAGTGCTGATGGGTTTAACAGTCATACTGTACTCAGCAGGCTGTTATATACAGTCTGCTGAGCCTTTATTCGGGTTCGGGACTATTAACGAATAACCAATAACGAATAACCTATAACTTAGAAGCGGTTTAGAAGCGCACTTGGGCACCGATATTCAGATTGAAATGTTGATTGGATAGACCCCCAGCATTTTCAATACGCATGCTTTTTTTATCTAGATTGGATGTGTAGTTTAAAGGCCCTCTGGCGAGTTTAAACTCACTCCAATTCACTTCACTAAACAGCTTGATATTAGGTTTGACATAATAACCGGCATTTAGATTTAGGCCATAAAAATGGGTATCTTTAAGCTCAGTTTTAAATTCGATATCACGCGCATAATGCTGATCGATCGATTCAGCCTTGACCCAAGGGCTATACTTTAAAGTGCTATTCAGTTCGAGTTTACCCAAGTTATATTGCGCACTGACACCAATATACGGCGTGCTGAACTTTTGTTGATAGCCAATCATTACTTGGTTGGGATTAAACTTGCCCTTATAGGCCATTGCAGTGCCGGGGATATATTGATGATCCATATCTTTGATGCTGTATTGGAAATTACCGCCTTTGGCACTCCAGCGCATACGGTTTTGTTGATAACCTGCCACCGCGCCGATTTGATAACTCGGGCTGGAGATCAGGGTTTGATTCAGATTCAGATCTAATTCATTGGCATATTTTAGATCTGTATTTGGATGGTTTGACCAATCAGTGAGACGATCGCGTTTATTGGGGTCGAGCCAGTCATAATCGTTCATGCCGGTGGTAGTTTTATTTAAAGTCGACCAGCCTTGTAGTTTCACGGTCGTCAGTGGAGATAATTGCACAGCCAATGCCGCATTTGCGGTCGGTGTGGTTTTAATTTCCCAGTCCAGTTGTGAGTTTTTTGATTGAGCGCCATAAATAAATTCTTTTGCTTCACCACCAGCTAAAACCCCCATCGCCAAACTGACGGCAACTTTGGGATAGTGGTCTCGCGCAGCATTGGATGTGTCAGAAGAAGGTTGAGCTTCCGGATGGGTGTGCACAGCAGTATCAGTATGCGTTGCCGCGATGAGGGAGGGGGAGATGATGGCAGCCAAGAGAGCAGCATATACTTTCATTTATATTCCTTTGCATTATTTTTTGATTGATCAAGCTAATGAACGCATTTCATCCAACATCACACTCGGTATTATTTTTACGCGATGAAGATATATATGATGTGTGCTGAAATGAGCTTTATTATATTGACTGTTTAATTGTACTTAATAATTAAAAAGTAGATCGGCTTTATAATGATCGATCGAATTCTATTAAATATATTTGCTTAAAAATTGAGGTTTATTCTTTGCGCGGCATGATTATAAAATTGAGATGCGATTCATAAAAATATCAATGATCAGTGCATGAATGGGTTTTAAATTTATTTAATGTGGATTTGAGTGTTACTGGTCGAATCAAGCTCTGCATAAAGCAGAGCTTGAAGGGCTTATAGGGGTTGTGTGGCTGAACAAATATTTTTCAGCATACAGCACGTACTGCTACTTAGCTGACATGCCGTTCTGGACGTGGGCTTAAACGACAGAGTAGCTCATAGCCAATGGTGCCGTTAGCACGGGCCACATCATCCACTAAACGATGTTTACCCCACAGCTCAACCGACTGCCCGATCTTGACATCTAGGCCTGTGACATCCACTGCGATCATATCCATAGAGACACGGCCGACCACAGCAGCATCCTGTGCATTGATATTGACGTAGTTCTGCTGCACATAGGCGCGAGGATAGCCATCACCATAGCCAATCGACACCACCGCGATCGTCATCGCAGACGGGGCTTGGAAGGTCGAGCCATAACCGACATATTCGCCGGCTTGAATTTGATTCAGCGCGATAATCTCAGCATAGAAGCTCATCACCGCTTGCAGCTCAAGTTGTTGCGCGGATTGATCAGCAAAAGGCGAGGCACCGTAGAGCATAATGCCCGGACGAACATAGTCAAAGTGCAGTTCTGGCCATTTGTAGATCGCAGCCGAGTTACAGCAGGAGGCCAGTACTGGTGCGCAGGCGGATTTAATCGCCAAGAACTGATCAATCTGCTGTTGATTCATCGGATGATCACAGTCTGCGTTGGCAAAGTGCATGGTCAAGACACAGGTGAATCCGAGTGCTTTGAGTTGCTGGATCACCGCCACGATTTCATCTGCTTTAAAGCCAAGGCGATTCATGCCACTGTTGAGCTTGACCCAGACTTTGAGGTCTTGGGCGAGGTATTGCTGCTGATACTGAATCAGCCACTGCAGTTGCTGCTGATGATGGATCACCAGCTCAATACGATTGCTGATCACGATCGGCATTTCATCGCTATGAAACACACCCTCGATCAGGGTAATGTCTTTTTGGTTGCCGACTTGGCGGATCTGTAAGGCCTCTTCAAGACAGGCGACCCCAAAGGCATCACTGGCTGCTAAGGCATCTAAACAGTGATGTACGCCGTGACCGTAGGCATTGGCCTTGACCATGCTAACTGTTTTTGCATGTGGCGCGAGTTGTTGAACCCGATTTAAATTTGATTTCAGTGCTTCACGGTCTATATACACTGTTGCTTGGCGCACCCTGCTGACTCCTGGAGAATAATGGTCGTTGCGCTCACTGCGATCGAAGCGCGAGTGAGTGGTCTGGCCTTTTGAATAAAGAATACTTTTGAAATAAAGCATAAGATGCTGTGCTTTGATCATCAGACGGCTATGCGCAGACTGCTGATCTTCAACATCGGACAATATTGTAGACCCAACAGCTTGAAATAAACATCATTGCCGTTTGAATTTTAAAGTTTTTTAAAGTTTGGACTTGGACTGGTGTGGTGGGTTGATGCTGGGTGGCAAGATGGGATTGGACTGAAGTGCTGCACTGTTTAGAAATAGCACAAACAACCGGGCGATTTACAATGAAGATCAAAGATAGAGGGTGGTTTATAGGGTTGAATACGATAAACTTCATGCAATAACAGCTTGAGCCTCGGCTTGGGTTTTAACAGTTGATCAATTTTTGATTCGGAGATAAACATGGGTGCATGGTCACACGAGCCTTTTGGAAATGATTCAGCCTGCGATTGGGCCAGTGATTTGCAAGGCACGACAGATTTTTCGGTCATTGAAACTGCATTGGATGAAATGATCGAAGCAGAAGATGATTATCTCGATGCTGATCTCGGTTCTGCTGCGATTGCCGCGGCTGAAGTGTTGGCCAAAGTATTGGCACAGCCAACACAAAGCGAAGGTTATCCTGATGAGGTCGATGCGTGGCTTGATCAAGTCGAGTCTAAGCCAAGTACTGAACTGCTGCAAAAAGCCCAACGTGCCTTGGAGTTGGTACTCACTGAAGAGTCTGAGCTGTATGAGCTTTGGATGGAAAGTGAAGAATATATGCTGTGGCAAGAGAGTGTATTTAAACTTCAGGCTGCACTATTGGCTGCTTAGGCTGCTCGCAAGCTCGTAAACTTTAGACAATCGTTAAAAAGCCCTGCAACCGTCTGAACAGGTGCAGGGCTTTTTATTGAAACTATCAGTATCAGGCTTTTGAGTTATTCCTCATCGTCATACTGAGCATAGTACTCAGGTGACAAGTTACTAAAGCGGGTGTAAATCCCTTCAAAGGCCAAGCGTACCGTACCGATCGGGCCGTTACGCTGTTTACCAATCACGATCTCCGCAGTACCGGCTTCTTTGGACTCTTTGTTATAAACCTCATCACGGTAAATAAACATAATTAAATCCGCATCCTGCTCGATCGCACCGGACTCACGTAAGTCAGACATCACTGGACGTTTATTCGGACGGTTCTCCAGCGATCGGTTCAACTGCGACAGTGCGATCACGGGACACATCATTTCCTTGGCCAAAGCTTTTAAGCTTCGTGAAATTTCCGAAATCTCACCCACACGGTTATCGCCCATACCCGGGACTTTCATCAACTGCAAGTAATCGACCATGATACAGCCAAGTTTACCGCCGTGTTGCTTGGCGATCCGGCGCGCACGGGCACGTAACTCGGTCGGTGGTAGGGCAGAGGAGTCATCGATATAGAGATGCTTTTCTTGTAACTGTAAAATGGTGCCGGTGACTTTCGACCATTCATCGCCATCGAGTTTACCGGAACGTAAATGGCCTTGGTGCACCTTGCCATAGGCAGAAATCAAACGCATCGCAATTGAGTCTGCGGGCATCTCCATCGAGAACACCAACGCCGGTAGGTCACAGTTGAACAGTACACTTTCGACCAAGTTCATGGCGAAGGTGGTTTTACCCATCGAGGGACGTGCTGCCACGATGATCAAGTCACCGGCCTGCATGCCCGAGGTTTTATTATCCAGTTCAACAAAGCCAGTGGTGAGACCGGTAATATTGCCTTCCATCTGCGATAACTCATTCAGTTTGTCGAAGACATCGGCAACCACGGAGCTAATCGCTTTCGGGCCTTGGGCTTTGGCGTTGTTGTTGTGTTGTTCGGCGATCGAGAAAATATTGGTTTCAGCCAGGTCTAAGATTTCACTGACTTCACGACCTTTGGTGTCGTAAGCATTTTGCAGGATCTCGTTGCCGACCTTGATCATATTACGTAGTGTGGCGAATTCACGGATCTTGGTGGCATAGGTTTCGAGGTTATAGAAACTCGATGGCGAATCGGCCATCAATTGCATCAAATATTCCTCACCACCGACCGCATCGAGTAGATTTTGTTTGATCAGCCAGTCATTGACCAAGACCGCATCATAGGGCGAGTTATCTTGGGCCAGCTTTTCAATGGCGCGGTAAATATATTTATGTCGCGTGGCATAGAAGTCAGCTTCACTTAAAATATCACTGACCTGTTCAAACGATTCTGCCACGGTCATCAATGCAGCAAGAACGGCTTGTTCAATGGCTAAGTTATGTGGCGGGGTACGAAATTCTTTTAATTGCTTAGAGTCATTGCCTTGTGCACCTGCATTAAAAGTATTCGTTGCAACAGTAGCAGTAGCTTGGGACATAGAAGACCTTGATATTCCTAATAAAACAAAAGGTTAAGGAGATTTGGGACGCTACTGTGCACATAGTATGGCAACCAATAGAGTCGCGAGTTTCCTCAGCGCAGCGTGATCTTATCTTAAAGCAAAAGACAGCAAGTTCATATCGCTAAAACAGTCGCTTGAGTAGCGGGGATATTTTGAGTGTAAATCATTGAAATTGATAGAATCATAGAGCAAAAAAAAGCATGCTTGCGCATGCTTTTTTTCTTGCATCAAATTACTCAGAAACGATTGTTACGAGTACTTCTGCAACAACATCATGGTGCAATTGGATTGCGATGTTGAATTCGCCTGTGTGACGTAGAGCACCGTTCGGTAAACGAACTTCGCCACGGTCAACAGTCAAGCCAGCATTGGTCAATGCGTCTGCGATATCACGCGTACCGATTGAACCGAATAGTTTACCTTCGTCGCCTGCTTTCGCAGTAATGACGATGTTCACTTCGTTCAATTGATCAGCACGAGCTTGAGCAGCAGCTAAAACACCAGCTTCTTGCTTTTCTAACTCAGCACGGCGAGCTTCGAAAGCTGCAGTGTTTGATTCAGTAGCAGCAACTGCTTTACCTTGTGGGATAAGGTAGTTACGGCCGTAACCGGCTTTAACTGAAACTTTATCACCAAGTTTGCCAAGGTTTTTAATGCGTTGTAATAAAATAATGTCCACAGATCACCTCACTTATGGTTGTCAG
>JASLJB010000291.1 GCA_030152605.1 Acinetobacter sp.
ATCCGGCAGTCGATAGGCCTGCGGATCGCCGATCTCATAGACAATTTGTTCTGCAATGGTCGCGGTTGAGACCAAGCCGCCTGTAGCCTGAGGTTTGCTGACCACAAACTCAGCATTTTCCTGCACTTCGACGATGGGAAAGCCCATATTGTCAAAGCCTTGCACCATGCGCCAATCGGTAAAATTTCCCCCAGTACATTGTGCACCGCACTCAATAATATGACCGGCCAATGCACCTTGTGCCAAACGATCGTAGTCATCGAGTGGCCAAGCAAACTCATGTAATAACGGTCCCAGCACCACCGCCGAATCCACCACCCGCCCAGTGATCACGATGTCCGCACCGAGATCCAAGGCATCACGGATCGGTACTGCACCCAAATATGCATTACAACTGGCCAAGCTGTCGGGTAATGCAGCATCACTGCTCATTTCACGGATCTGTTGTGCCTGTAATGCGGCCTGTTGCGGCATCAGATCATCGCCCAAGACCACGGCCACTTTCAGATCAAGACCTTGATCTGCAATCAATTTATTTAATGCATCCCGACAGGCCAATGGATTAACCCCGCCGGCATTGCTCACCACTTTAATTTTTTGTGCACTGATTTTTTTCAATAACGGCGCCATGACCTGACTGACAAAGTCCAAGGCATAGCCATGCTCGGCATTCGCCATTTTGGCTTTGGCCATAATCGACATGGTGATTTCAGATAAATAATCAAACACCAAATAGTCGATCTCAGCCTGATGCAGCAGCTGAAATGCTGCTGTTTGGGTATCGCCCCAAAAGCCCGAGGCACAGCCGATTTTCACGCTGCGTTGTGCTGCATCAGCGCTCGTAGTTGAATCTGCTGCCTGCTGTATTGACTGTTGCTCCAAATGCTGACGCTGTTGTTGACCTTGGCTATCCATGCGGCAATACTCTTATCTTTTTGCTACTAATGAAATTTGTACTGATTAAACCTCACTCACCATACCAAGCGCTTGCTTGGTTTGTAAAGCGCAAAATGTTATGCTGCATTGGCAAAAATGCTTAACTTAGTTCTGATCAGGCAGCATGTTGCCGCGCCAAGCAGCGCCCAATAAGCTTCGCGCATGAGCAGATCAGTTTAATCAGTGAGATTCCATACAGATGATTGCCAGTTCGATTGCAGAGATCCAAGCCAGTCCGTGTTTCGCAGATAATCCACGTGGGCGATTACTCTTGGCTGCCGCCTATTTGTTCAACAAACAGGGCTATGACAAAACCACTGTGCGTCAGATCGCGCAATTCATCGGCATCCAATCCGGCAGTTTATTTCATCATTTTGCCAGCAAGGATGATATTTTGGCCGCGGTGATGCATGAAGTGATCGTCTATAACCATGCCCAATTAAGCCATGCTGCAACGCTATTTTCAGATCCGACTCAGCAACTTAGACAACTGATCAAAGCCGAGTTGTTTTCGATCTCTGGCGATACTGGCGCCGCGATGACAGTGCTAATTTATGAATGGCACGCTGTTTCAGCCGACAAGCAAAGTGAGTTACTTGCGCTACGTGATCAATATGAGCAAATTTGGTTGGATGTGATTAAAAAACTGATCGATCAAGGCAAGATCCAACACGATGCCTTTATCTGGCGGCGCTTAATCGCGGGTGCGATTGCGTGGACGGTGAACTGGTATAAAGCCGATGGGGCAATGGATCTGGAGCAATTAACCGATATTGTTTTGGATCTGGCACTGAGAAGATGATTTCGCACCTGAAATCCGCCCTCAGCGCCTCGCCACTCTAGATCACAACAGTCAGTAGCCCAACTGCCGACTGGCCAAGTCTTTCATGATTTCTTCTGCCCCACCGCCGATCATATTGACTT
This sequence comes from Acinetobacter sp., assembly GCA_030152605.1. GTDB lineage: Bacteria > Pseudomonadota > Gammaproteobacteria > Pseudomonadales > Moraxellaceae > Acinetobacter. The sequence continues at coordinate 1,861 of JASLJB010000291.1, forward strand.
TAACTTCACGATAAATCCGCTCGGACTTGGTTCCACGCATAAAGCCCATCCCGCCGAGGGTTTGGACTGCGGCATCGGCACAAAACTGCATGCATTGTGTGGCGATATTTTTCAACATACAAATTTGTGCCACCAATTCATTGCCCTGTAACTGGGGTTGCCCCAATCGGTAGGCGGTATCATCCAACAAGGCGCGGGTTGCCGTCAGGCGCGTTGCCATATCCACCAATTTATGTCGCATCACTTGATGATCAATCAAACGCTTGCCAAAGGTTTTACGTTGTTGCGCCCAATCCAAGGCCTCCTCATAACAGGTCAATGCAAAACCATAACTGCTCGCGGCCAAGAAAAAACGTTCCATATTAAAATTATTCATGATCACCAAGAAGCCCATATTCTCAGCGCCCAACAGATTTTTGGCTGGCACGCGTACCTGATCAAAATGTAAATGCGCAGTGTCCGATGCCCACCATCCCATCTTGTCCAGTTTGGTTTTGCTGATGCCGGCACTGTTGGCATCCACCAACAGCATAGATATTCCCTGTGCGCCTTTGGCTTCAGGGTTTGTACGTACCGCAACCGTATAATAGTCGGCACGCATGCCTGAGGTGATAAAGGTCTTCTCGCCTGTGATCACATATTCATCCCCATCCCGCAGCGCGCGGGTTTGCAGCGCAGCAACATCCGATCCACCACTGGGTTCAGTGATTGCCAAGGCTGCGATTTTTTCACCACTCAGGATCTGACGCAGCACACTTTGTTTGATCTCCTCACTGGCAAAATGCTGGATTGGTGGCGCTGCAATGCTATGCGATAACAAAGAGGCACAGAGTCCACCGCTACCCGTTTTAGCCAACTCAATCGAGGACAACAGCACATAAAATGCATCGGTATCTGCCACACCACCATACTGTTCATCAAAGCCCAAACCCAACAATCCGATCTGTGCCGCGCGTTGATATAACTCACGTGGAAAGCTTTCGGCTTCATCCCATGCATGGATATTGGGGCTTAATTCTTTATCGACAAATTTACGTACTGAGTCGGCAAAGGCCTGATGTTGTTCGTTATAGTAAATTGGGTTGAGTTGCATCTGCTTGGCATCCTCGCTCTGTTTTTATTGAGCTTTTATAGTGACAGCAATTGCAGTTTTTGGAGTTGCAGAAAAGATCAATCAACGCTGACTTTTGACGCTATTCATCAATCCAGGCAACACATCTACCTCGACTCAAAACCTAAAATAAAAAATAGCCCTATATAAATAAAAATTAGCCCGATATAAATAAAACTTAGTTCTATGATTTAAAACGCTTAAGTGTTACTCGCCTGTAGTCAGCTCAATTCATCCAATCGCAACAGAATATTCACATCCCACAGCAGATGCCTCGGTGATACAGCCAGTTTTACAATAAATCTATTTCAATCATTCAGAATAGTTTTTAACTAGAGGCACGCTCATTGCTTTCGCGATCCAAATATAAGCGGCATGCGGCACAAGGATGGGGTGATCAATCCAGCGACCTTCACCGACACTGATTGAATAATGACGACAACAGCGACAGCAATGAAAATAATTACATCATGAGCCCCCAAACAAAAACACATGCAGGGATGGCATGATCAGGAGTATCTAAGATGTCCAATCACAATTCGAACAAAGCGCCATTTTTATCCAAACAACGCATTATTGCGCCACCACATTACAACCGCTGGTTGGTTCCTCCTGCAGCACTGGCAATTCACTTATGTATCGGCATGGCATACGGTTTTTCAGTGTTTTGGCTGCCGCTTTCCAAAGCCTTAGGCATGCAACAAGCCATCGCCTGTCCGGTCGGCACGGGCTTTTGGCATCAGCTCTTCACCACCAGCTGTGATTGGAAAATATCAACCCTAGGCTGGATGTATACCTTGTTTTTCATCCTCTTAGGAAGTTCTACTGCACTGTGGGGTGGTTGGTTAGAACGCGTAGGCCCTCGCCGTGTCGGCCTACTCAGTGCCTTATGTTGGTGTGGCGGCATGTTATTTTCAGCACTCGGGATTTATTTACATCAGTTTTGGATGATGCTGATCGGCTCTGGTGTGATCGGCGGAATTGGTCTCGGGCTGGGTTATATTTCCCCTGTCAGCACACTGATTAAATGGTTTCCCGATCGCCGTGGTATGGCAACCGGTTTAGCGATTATGGGGTTTGGTGGTGGCGCCATGATTGGCTCACCGCTGGCCTCGGATTTAATGAAGCACTTTGCCACGCCGAGCAATCCCGGTGTTGCAGCCACCTTTGTCTGTCTAGCACTGATCTATGCGGTGTTTATGACCTGTGGTGCACTGATGTACCGCATTCCAGCACTGGATTGGAAACCCGCTAACTGGCAACCTCCGCAAAATAACAACAGCAATCGCTTGATAACGCAGCAACATGTACATGTCAAAAAAGTCTGGGGCATTCCTCAGTTTTGGCTGGTGTGGTTGGTCCTTTGTATGAATGTGTCAGCAGGCATCGGGATCTTAGGCATTGCCTCGCCGATGCTACAAGAGGTTTTTGCAGGTCAATTAATCGGTCTTAAACTGAGTTTCTCGCAACTCAATACGGATCAATTAACCGCCATTGCAGCCATCGCGGCCGGTTTTACCGCATTATTGAGCTTATTTAACATTGGCGGACGCTTTTTCTGGGCCAGTTTTTCTGACAAATTAGGCCGTAAAGTCACTTACAGCGTGTTTTTAATCTTGGGCGCAATACTTTATATCAGTATTCCACTCGCTGCCCAAGCCGGCAGCAAAGCACTTTTTGTCGCCGGGATCTGTATCGTGATCAGTATGTATGGCGGCGGGTTTTCAACCCTACCGGCATATCTGGCCGATTTATTCGGCACGCAAATGGTCGGTGCCATCCACGGGCGTCTACTCACTGCATGGGCGACAGCCGGAATCTTAGGCCCAGTGTTGGTCAACAATATGCGGGACTATCAGATCAGTTTAGGCATGCAAACCAGTCAAATTTACAACCAAACCATGTATATTTTGGCCTCCTTACTGCTGATTGGCTTAGTGGCCAATCTATGTATTCGCCCCCTCAATGCCAAATACTTCATGACCGATCAAGAACTGGCCATCGAACAACAATCTATGCGTGA
>JASLJB010000294.1 GCA_030152605.1 Acinetobacter sp.
GAGATATGCAGCTAATTTTTAAATAAAAATGTGCTACTCATCGGTAAATAGTGAGCTCGTTGCCCAGCCTCGCGGAGGTAGATCAGGTGCGGGTCTTTTGGGGAGAGAATGCGGTGTTTTTTGAATTAAATCCATACTTTATACCATCAAAAAACAGCAACGACTCTAAGCCGAGCTGGACAGTCCATACAGCCTATTGTGATCTCGAAGAAAGTTGATGTGTTATCAATAGATTAGAACTCTTCTTTAGCAGATTTCAAACGCTATTCTGGTGTTTAAATCTGATTCCAAGCTGAAGTTTTAATTTTGCATACTTTGCTGATTGCGCTTAGATCTCTAGGGGGATTTTTGATCTGATTATTCGGGTATGTGGGCTCAACGCTCACTTACTTGATTTTGAGTTTCCTAGTGTTGTGACAGGCTGAGTTGAACGCTGAATGTGCAGTTTGATGTAAAGGACTTAATTTATTATTCATGCAGTATTCATCACTTTTTTCGCATTAAAACAATAATTCTATCGCTGATTAGCAAGATCTACTCGGGTTAAAAACCTAAAATTCCAAATAGTGACTATGACGTCCTACTTTATAAAAGTTCATACACTTTCCTGAGAGATTATTAATGAAGCAATTAGCCTTAATCGTTGCTGCTTTTGCAGTGAGCACGACCGTCTTTGCTGATACCACAGCATCTTCAACCGCAACTTGGCAAGCTACGGCGACCAAAGATACCACCAGTTCATTGGTCGTGATCCCAGTGGGCAGTCTTGATTTTCAATATGTCGAGTCGGGTGAAGCATTTAACACCATCAATGGTGCATTTGATGTGACTGTTCAAGGTCAAGAAGGGGCGACGGATTTCCAATTGTCTTCAAAATTGATCTCTAACACTTTGGTTCGTGGTGATAGTGCCTCTACGCTGAATGTTGGCGTGGAATGGAACGGCACCAAATTAAGCAAAGAAGCGCAAACCACCATGATCAATACCACCTCAGGGATCAGTGCAGGTTTGGATGCTTTGGCGGGTAAAGCAATTTTTAGCAGCAACGATCGTAACAGTGCACAAGGTAAATTTGTCTTCAAAATTGACTCTGCAACTACCGATGGTACAGAAGAGACCAGCTACAAAGAACTCAGTGATGGTGTTTGGCTCGGTGATGTGGCAGTGCAATTCACTGCGACTTGGGTGAAAGCCAAAGCATCATAATCATTGCAGTGATCATATAGCGACAGGGATCCCCCCTATCCCTGATCGCTTATTTTGATTGGCTTTGTCTTGTCTCTGTTCATTTGGTTGGAGTCTGTGGTGAAATTTAAATTTGCGCTATCCCTGTCTTTATTGTGGTTGCCGATGCATAGCCAAGCGATGAATGTGGGTGAGATCACCTCGTTTATTGCAAGTTCGAGCGATGCACTCAGCAAAGAAGTCAGCAATCCCTCCAAGACCGCACGTTTAGTGGCATTGAGCGTAAAACGTATCCAATCCCCGATGGAAGAAGGTGGCGAAATCCCCTTTGAAACTGAGGCGGAGATCCTCTCCACACCTGCGAGTTTGGTCTTGCCCAGCGGTGCGAAAGATAACTTTCGTATTTTTTATCAAGGCCCGCGAGATGATCAAGAACGCTATTATCGTTTGGCTTGGATCGATCAACCCGTCAGTGAATATTCCACCAGCACCAATACAAAAACCGGTATCGCAACCACTTCAGCTGAAATTAATACCTTATTGGTCGTTGCACCGCGCCAAGAAAAATTTGATTACGCCCGAGAAAAAAACATCATCTATAACCGTGGCAATGCCTCTTTCCGTGTGGTGGCGATGGGTCAATGCGTAGATCCGAAACGCAACATCGATGGCAAGGGCTGTCGTGAACGCTACTATGTCATGCCCAATAGCAATGCGGCGCTGATGCATGTCGACTTAAGCCATGCCAAATCGCAAATCGGCATTTGGCATAACCAACAATTCATTGTTGTAAAATAAAAAGTATCAACACGATATGAAAATAAAAAATAAGAAGCTCAGTTTCGTATTGGGTGGATTATTAGTCTCGACCTCGATCCATTCATCTCCTGGCGCTTTAAGCGAGGATCGGGTGCGGATTGGCAACTTTATTCTTCCGCCATTCTTTTCTCGCGCACTGAGTGAGGGGTTGAGTGTGCCGATTTATTTGCGTTACATCGATGCACCGACGCAGGCGCAGACGGCTGAATCGCCGCAGCGGCAAAAAATTGGTGATGCGATCTTATATTATGACCAAAAACTCTATATCAAAGAGATCACCCTGATTGAGCTGGAAAAGGGCACGCAGTTATCCGAGCAGACCAAGAGCCTCCTACAAGCTATCAAAAAACAAGCCTTTCAAGATCACACACAATTTAAAATTTCAGAGCATGCTGAATTACAGTTGGATTTAAAGACCTTAAATCTAGAATTGATCGTGGAGCAAGAGGCCTTGGCCGTGCGCAGCATCGCGCGTCAGAACGTCTTAGGTCAGTCCAGTTCACAGGCGCTGACCTCGGTGCTGAACTATCGAACCGGGTCGTATTTCAATCAATATGATGATCGATCCAACTCATCGAGCTATCTGAACTTGGATCAGATCTGGGCCTATCGCGAGCATCATCTCAGTCTAAATGGTGCGGTGTATGGCATCGGTGCCAACAACACAGAGACCAAGTTATATCGTGCGATTTATGAACATGATCGTGATGGCTATCGTTTTTCAGCCGGTTTGATGGACACCTGGAACTTGCAGTCTATCGTCAGTATGAGCGCCTTAAGTGTCGATAAGCTCTATGCTTTTAGTTATGGCAATCAAAGCTATACCTTAGAAGATGACCAAGTGCAGTCGTTGATCCCGATCGTGGTGTTTTTACCAACCGCAGGCTCGGTACAGATTTATCGCGATGGGCGTTTACTGAGTATCCAAGAGATGCCAATGGGCAGCAATGAGATCGACACCACTCGTTTTCCCTATGGCATCTATAACGTTCAAATCAAGACCTTGATTGATGGTCAAGAAACCGCACACAGTACGGCACAGATCAATAAAACCTTTGGACGTCGTTCCAGTGTGATGGGCAAACTGTCATGGCAAGTCTTTGCGGGTATGTTGGATTATCGAGAATACCTCGATCTGCAAGACACAGCACAGTTTGATGCGCAACAGTTTGATTCTCAAAAGTTTGATACGCAGCAATATGATACGCATCAACCTGATCGACAGCAGTTGGATCGTCTACAGCTCGATCGCCACAATCGCAATTTAAACCTCGGCGCGCAGCGACGTGGTATGAACCCTCAGCTGACGACAACTGGTGTTTATGCGCAGGATGAACTCGGTGATGCGGTGATTGATCCGAGTGCGCCGTGGATCAACTCAAGCAGCCGTATGCGAAAAACCTGGTTGGCCGGGGTGGCTGGATCGATCAGTCTGCCTTGGCTTTCCGGCACCACGCTTAAATCGACTTTATATGGTTTTGATCAATCCTATATCAACGAATCTGAAGTCAATATTTCCCTGAATCAAAGTTTCAGTGCCAATCAACAGTTGATGTGGGCCAGTGATCGCAGTTGGCGCAGCAGCAGTTCGCTCAACTATCAATTGCCCAAAGGGTGGGGCAGCCTGTGGGCGATTCGTGAATATAGCGCGATCGGCGATCAGCTTGAAATCAACCAGCAAGATAGCTATGGCATCGGCGGCAGTTTAAATCTCAAAAGCATGTTCTCGCCACTGGGCTATTTGAGTATGAGTTATAACCGCGATCAGGTCGCGCGCAGTGTCTATCGCAATCTCGATTATCACCAAAACATTTTTAACTCGCGTTATGCCAGCGTCAGCCTCAGAACTGGGCTGCAATTTGATCAGCAAAAAGATCAATTATTCGCAGATCGAAAAGACAAATATGTCTATCTCGAGGCCAAAATTCCACTCAGTACCCGAGTCTCCGCAGGGGTGACGCGACAAAACAAAAATACCGTGGGTGATCTCAGTTATCGACAAGACTTTGATCGAGGGGTGATTCGTTCCGTGGGCCTATCCTTGTCGAACAACTTTAGTCAGGACAGCAGTGCTGCAAATACCGGTTTGGACGAACTCAAGGTCAATGCCACCAGTGTTTATTCAACCAAATATAACCAAGGTAATGTGTCTTATAGCCATAACGGCAGCAGCAACAGCAGCCTGACATTGACCAGTCAAGGTTCAATCGCAATCGCCAATAATGCAATTGCCTTGGGTAAAGAAACCCAGACCTCAGGGATCATGATCAACACCAATCTCGCGGATCAAGGCGAGCTGATGGCACAGATCAATGGTCAACAGTATGCGCTCTCCGGTAAAAACAACTTCATTGCGCTGGCACCGTTTAAGCAATATAGCGTAGAGCTGATGAATGCCAAAGACAGCAGAGACAGTGTCAATATCGTCAGTGGTCGTCATACGCAAGTGACTTTATATCCTGGCAATGTGGGCGTCTTAAAGCCGCAAATCAAAGAAATGGTGACGGTATTTGGGCGCATCGTCGACCAAAACGGTCAGGCGGCAGCACATAAACAAATTCATAACCATATTGGAAAAACGCAAACGGATCAGCTCGGTGCCTTTGTGATGGATATCGACAAACGCTATCCGATCATTAACTTGATTGAGCCGAATGGTACGCGCTGTGAATCCAAGGTCAATTTAAAAGGTGCGCGCGGCGCGATTTGGGTCGGCGCACTACAGTGTAAGCCGATACCCGCATCGACCGCACCAAGTCTGTTTGAGGTACGAGAGTGATGGCACTCCTTTTGAAGCACACCGTCATATTGAAGCAGCTCAGCACGATACGCAGTCTGCTGATCATCTTATTAGTGCTGCTCTCTAGTCAGGTCAATGTGGCATGGGCTGAGAGCGATAAATTCATAAATGCGGGTACAGCCTCTTATTTATTTATCGATAACCAGATAGATAGCGAGTACTACATCACCACATTGCGTGATAGTCCGAGTTTTAGGGGACCCAACAGATGGTCGAAACTTTCAACCCCAGTGTCTTTGGGGCAGATGGGCTACAGTGGCTGGGCCTTGGAGCTGAGCCAGATGGATTTATGGATTGATCATCCCCCCGTAGCACGACCATTTTTAGGCTTATATTGCCAACAAAAGTCGAAATCTTGTCCTGCTGGCGGCAGTATCCTTGGAGAAAAGACCGATGAAAAAGGCTTTTATAAAGCAAATTCGGGTACTGGTGTAGCAGGCGGTTGGGCGCCGGTCGGGACGATCAGTCCAGAAATGTATGAGTTTGCGCGATCTGCTGCGATCAATAGCAAACAAGATATGTTGGTCAACTGGTGTGCTACCCGCATCTACTATGAGTTCAATCAGCAAAAATGTAATGAATTGAGTGAGGGCGATCGGATTTTGTGGCGTTATCAACTTGCGATTCTTAAAATTGGTCACCTTGTCTTGGAAAATGTGGTCGGTGTCAGTGAACTGTGGGTCGCCAGTGATGGAAGTTCACAGCTCAAGAGTGGGGCTGAGCATTGCCAAAAGCAAAGGATATCCAATGTCGATGGCGTGGTGTGTAAAGTCGTTAAATATAATCTGAAAAGTCTACAAAACCCTTCCATCAATGTCTCTTTGCAATTGGATCCCACTGTTTTCACAAAATTTAAACCCGCAGAGCGGGATATTCTTTTTAGTAGCAATGGCAGCACTTGGTACAACTGGGGCAAAGAGGTTTCATTTAGCACCATCTTCAGTGCGCAGAACTCTGAGCTGATGGTGTTTATGTCGGAGAAATTTTTTAAAGACATCATTAAAAACAGTGTGTCTTTGACCGACGCCTACTCCTATTTTAGTTTTCGTTTGCGCAATATCTATCTACCTGCGGATGAGGCCTATCACTTTAGTGCCACCAGTTCACTCAAGGTCATTCCGCGAGAGTATGGCTTAAGTATTGTCTCAAGTGATGGGATGGCACGGCCAAAAGCCCTAGGTAAGGTGGGCGAGGAAGAGCCGCCGATTGAATTTAATTATCACATTACCGTCTCAGCGCCCAAACTTGCCGATATGGTGACCGCCCAAGTCCTTGGAAAGCAAATCAAAGTTTTGGGAAATCAATATTGCTTATTTGAATCGCCAGACCGAACCCTACGCGTACCGATCCCAGCTGAACTGCAATATACCCATGCCAATGGTCAGCAGATTTCCAGCAAAAGTAACTGTGAATCACGGCTCATTGATATGACACACGCGCAATGGTCAGCAGAACCATGGTCAGACTTTCAAGGTTCCTATTATTCCGCCGATCTCAAACTCAAGTTCCTCATGGACGATCCAGTGTCACAACTGACCAGTGAGGGGATGGATTGGATGGGAGTGGTGGTTGCAGATGGGATGGTGCAGGTCAAAGCACAATGGAACGGCGTTGATCACTAAAAATGCAGGCGCTGGTTATAACCCATATCACATTCAATTGATTTGAGAATAGAGATCTATGTTTAAGCACAAGCTAGGATTCACCGGCCTGATGGTGAGCTTTGCAACGCTGCTTTATAGTAGCGCTGCTTTGGCGTTGACTGGTAGTACCAATCAAAGTCGGGCAGGCACAGCTTCATATTTATTTATCGACAATCAGATTGATAATGAATACCTAATCAGCTCTATGCGTGAAAATCCGAGATTTAGGGGGCCGAACAAATGGTCCAAACTTTCAAAGCCTGTGGCATTGGGACAGATTGGTTTTAGTGGTTATTCTTCTAAGAATACTTATACCGATATCTGGATTGAAAACCCACTGGTACCTAGGCCAATGCTGGGTTTGTATTGTCACCAAAGTGCGGAAAATTGCCCTTCAACGGGCACGATCTTCGGTGAACTGACGGATGACAAAGGCGTTTATAAGGCGCTCACTGGAACCTCGATTGCAGGCGGTACAGCGCCAATTGTGACCATCAGTCCGGAACTGTATGAGTTTGCGCGATCTGCTGCAGTAAATAGCAAACACGATTTTTTATTTAACTTTTGCACCACCCGCATCGCCTATGATTTAAAAGCTGGAAAATGTGCGGATATGGACGAAGCCGATGCACGATGGTGGAGTTATGAACTCTCGATACTAAAAGTGGGTCATCTCAATCTGTCCCCGACGGGTGGCTTCAGTGAAATCGAGATCGCCAGTGATGGCAGCTCACAAATAAAATCCGGACACGCCTATTGTCAAAACAAGCGCGTCTCTAAAGTCGATGGCGTAGCCTGTAAAGTCATCAAGTTTAACTATCAAACTTCACAAAATCCGACCATGTATGTGTCTATGGAGTTGGACCCCAATGTATTTGGTCAATATCAACCCGAAATGTATGATATCCGTTTTAGTGCCAATGGCAGCTATTGGTGGAACTGGGGCGATGAAATTTCATTTAGTTCACTTTTTGCACCGTATAACTCTGAAATTACAGTATTTATGTCAAATCGGTTTTTTGAGGGGCTGATCCAGAATGGCATCTCTTTAACCGATACCGCTTCACTGTTTAACTTTCGATTGAAAAATTTAAATTTACCTGCTGAAGAGGCCTATCACTTTAGTGCCGCCACGTCGATCAAGATTAGTCCGCGAGATTATGGGCTGAGTATTGTTTCTGTCGATGGTGCATCGCGCCCCAAAGCCTCAGGAAAGATTGGATCTAAGCAGCCGCCGATTGAATTGAATTATCGAGTCACGCTGTCAGCACCTCGATTCGCAGATACTGTCACCGCATATGTCATGGGCGAACAAATTGAAGTCGATGGGCTTAACTACTGTTCATTTGAAACTCCAGACCGACTAAATAAAGTGCCTATCCCAGCTGAGTTGGCTTTTACCCATGCCAATGGTCAGGAAATTGCCAACCCCATCACGTGTGGTTCAGAAGTGGTTGATATGACGCATGCGAAATGGAAAGAAGAACCATGGACTGATCATCAGGGGACGTCTTATTCGACCAATCTCAAACTCAAATTTCTGATGAATGATTTAGTTTCTCAACAAACCAGTATCGGTGAGGATTGGATGGGCGTGGTGACAGCGGATGGCACTGTACATATCAAAGCCCAATGGATCGGTATTGATGATTAAAAATATGCAGGCTCTCGAAATTAGGCATATGAAAGTCAATTTGTTTGAGGACAAGGATCTATGTTTAAACATGATGTCATATTGAAGTACCTCCGCGCCTTAGGTCGACTGGTGGTCATTTTATTATTGCTGCTCTCCAGCAAGGTCAGTGTTAGCTGGGCGGAGAGTAGTAAAACTACAAATGCGGGTACAGCCTCGTATTTATTCGTCGACAACCAGGTGGATACCGAGTACTACATCACCACATTGCGTGATAGCCCAAGCTTTCGGGGACCCAACAAATGGTCGAAACTCTCAACCCCAGTATCTTTGGGGCAGATGGGATATGGCGGATGGGCGGCTGATCTGACTTTTATGGATTTATGGATCGATAATCCGCCCGTGCCGCGGCCATTTTTAGGCCTATATTGCCAACAGTCCTCACGATTCTGTCCTTCTCAAGGGACTATTCCTGGAGAAAAGACCGATGAGAAGGGATTTTATAAGGCATTTTCTGGTATTGGTGCGGCAGGCGGCTGGGCACCGATTGGGACGATTAGTCCGGAGATGTATGAGTTTGCGCGCTCTGCTGCGATCAATAGTAAACAAGATATGCGGGTGAACTGGTGCAATACCCATTGGCCCTATGAGCTCAGCCAGCAAAAGTGTACTGAATTGAAAGATAATGATCGGACTTGGTGGAGTTATAATCTCTCGATCCTAAAAATCGGGCATTTGATCTTGGAGGATGCCGCTGGGGTAAGTGAAATCTGGGTGGCCAGTGATGGTAGCTCACAGCTCAAGTCTGAAACTGAGCACTGCAAAAACCAACGTGTCTCTAATCTCGATGGCGTGGTATGTAAAGTGGTTAAGTATAATTATAAAAGTTCCCAAAATCCGACCATGTATGTCTCTTTGCAATTAGACCCTCATGTTTTTACAAAGTTTAAACCGGGCGAGAAGGATATTCTATTTAGCGCCAATGGCAGTAGTTGGTATAACTGGGGCAAAGAGGTGTCATTTGGCTCGGTCTTCAGTGCGCAGAATGCTGAGCTGATGGTGTTTATGTCGAATAGCTTTTTTAGAGATCTGATTAAAAAAAATGTCTCTTTGACCGACGCCTACTCTTTTTTTAGTTTCCGTTTGCGAAATCTATATCTACCCGCCGAAGAAGCCTATTATTTTAGTGCCACCAGTTCGCTCAAGATTACCCCACGCGAGTATGGCTTAAGTATTATTTCAAGTGATGGTATGGCACGACCCAAGGCCTCTGGCAAGATTGGAAGTGATGAGCCACCGATTGAATTCAATTATCGCATCACCCTCTCAGCACCAAAACTGGCCGATATTGTCAGCGCTGAAGTGCTTGGAGCGCAAATAAAGGTTTTGGGAAATCGCTATTGTTTATTTGAATCTCCAGATCGAACCCTACAGGTGCCGATCCCGGCCGAACTGGAGTATACCCATGCCAATGGACAACGGATCTCAAAGCACAGCAATTGTGGTGCCAAGGAAATCGATATGACGCATGCCAAGTGGTCTGCAGAACCATGGTCGGATCATCAAGGTTCTTATTATTCTACTGATCTTAAACTCAAGTTCCCCATGAACCAACCGGTGTCACAACTGACCAGTGACGGTCGAGATTGGATGGGGGTTGTGACGGCGGATGGCATGGTACATATCAAAGCTCAATGGATCGGCGTTGATCAGTAAATACTTCTCATACATGGTGGATCTGGTTTTGAGTCAGATTTGCCGTGTTGGTATAACCGTCATGCATTCAACATAATGCTTGTTTTTTTATTCAGCCTTGATGTCGAAGTCGGCAGGTACACAGGTAGCACAGATGATGAAATTTAACGCCTTTTTGAAAAATACGACCTACAGCGTATTGATCAGCATGCTATTGCCAATTACGTCTAGTTTTGCGATTGAATTTAATTCTTATATTTATGAGATGCCAGCAACGGAGGATTTTATTTCCAAACAAGTCTATAACAATACTAAAAATAATAACTTATATCGGATTTCGATTCAGAAAATTGAAAAACCCAGCGCTAAAACTGAGTTGGAGTTGCCGATAGAATCGGGGGAGTTGATGTATGCACCGCAGAAATTGATGATTCAACAAGGTGAACGTAATTTTTTTAAAATTTTTTATCAAGGCCCGCGCGATCAGCAAGAGCGCTACTATCGGATTAATTTTTTAGAAACGCCATTGAGTCTCTATGCGCCTGAGACGGAGCATAAAAGTCCGTTGGTATTTTCAAACCTCAGTGTCAGTACGATTTTAATCGTGCGTCCTCGTGAGCTGAAACTGGCTTATACGGTGGATGAAAAAACAGGCATAATCCAAAATACCGGCAATACTTTTTTTAAAGTGATTATTCATCAAGGTTGTGATGGAAGTGAGGAGCAGGCCAAGCAGTTTTATATGCTGCCGGGAGAGTCCTACCAGCATGCATCGATCCAGCAGAATAACCGTAAATATATTCTGGCCATGAAACAGTATAGACCGTTGGGGCAGGCCTGTTTTTCCAAAGCGCCAAGCCCAGCGCAAACGCCGCCACCATCACCTTAACGATCTGACTGGCCTTGAGTATTTAAATGCTAAGGGATCTAGCGTTCTAGTTATTTATTGGCTAAGGCTTCAACGTCTCAAGGTTTGAGTGGTTTGGGGATTCGCTTTGGGGATTCGCAGTTTACCAGTTCGCTGTTGTCGCCATTGATTTGGACTGAGTCCGGTCCATGATTTAAAGGCATGATTAAAAGAGGACTGTTCCTTATATGCCAGTAACTCAGAGATCGCGCTAATGCTGAGCTGATCATTTTCCAGATATTGCAAGGCCAAGGTTTTTTTGATCAGACTCATCTGTTCAGAAAAACTGGTGCCTAAGTTTTTCAGGCGATATTGCAGCAATCGTGTCGATATACCAATTTTTTTGGCGGTATATTCGATGTCCGGGCTTTTGTCTTGTATTGAGGCGAGAATACTGCGACTTACAAATTCCTTAAAGCTAATATCATCGGGAAACTGAGTCAGTAGCTCATCGGCATTTTTTTCGAGTATGCGTTTTAATAGGCTGTCATTATTATTGCTGATATTTATTTTTAGCGATTCTTGGCAATATACCAATCTATTTTGTTTGGCTTCATAGATGAAACTACAGTCAAGGTGGCTTTCATAATTTTTAGCATGTGCCGGTCTAGGGTAGTTAAATTCAATTCTTTGGATTTTAATTTTATAAGGTGAAACTAAAGTGTTGATGAAGTTATGAAAGATCAGTAAGTTTAAATTACGGGCCATCAGTGTTTCTTTTACATAAAAGCCAGTATCGAGGTAAGCCGGGTTATCCCAGCTCAATATATAATATTGCTGGGTTTCAATCACTGAAATCGGCGTGAGATCATAAAATAACTTTTGATATTTAAAATAACGGGTAAATACTTCGCGGATATTTTCACAAGACATGCATAAGTAGGCCAAGATCCCGATATCATCGGCGGTACAGATCTTTGCCAGTGCAACCACGAGATCTTGTTTTTGATAGGCTTTATCCAAATAACTCAGTATTCGCAGCCATTCCTTCATCGGGATTCTGTCATCGATCTCATAGTCATGTTCAATGGGGTTCTCAATGTTATTTATACTGCAAAAGGTGTCGATCATCTTACTCAAACTACCTGCTACACTTCGCGTATAAATGAATGACTTCATAAAAAAACGATCCTGAATCCAAATGTAAGTAGAATATTAAAAAATTAATGATTTTTACTGATTTGATTTTTGGAAATATAATACAAGTTAATCTTTTTTTTTGTGTTATTTTGGTCAGCAAGTTGGGTTGTTAAAACTAATATCATGATAATTAAATAAAAGTAGAAAAAATAAAATAAAACATTTTATTTTTATTCAAAAAAACCTTCTTAATTTTTGATTATCGGTGTTTTCTTATGTTTGATGCTTATTTTGGTTGTTGTTTTAATGGTTGTTTATATTTTATTTAATTTTACTTTGATTTTATTTTTAATTTATATGGTGTTAGTTTTACTTAATGCTTTTATTTTATTGAACGGTATTTAAAATATAACATTTACCTCTAAATTTAAACACCTTACAAAGGATTGCAGTCGATCTACTGGCGATGTGTGGCGCTGTGGTTTATGCGTATTGGATTTGATTTTTTATTCTATTTTCCATCCTAAAAGCACAATCAAAAAGAGGGGGGTAGGAATAACTCCTTAGAGTAATGTGCTGGGCTGAGCCTCTTCGATAGGGTGTATGCAGGTTGCATAGATTTCACCCAATGAAGTACAGGAAGTACTGATGATGAAAATAAAAAATTACCTGAATCTCGCTTTAGCCGCTTGTGGTGCCTTGATCAGTTCACCGCTCATGGCATTTGAATTTGAAACAGGTGTGGTCCATGGACGCTTAGATAATGATATTAGTGCGGGAATAGGTTGGAGTTTAGCTGATCCGGACAAATCTTTGATTGGTGTGGGTAATGGTGGTACAGCATCTACATTATCTTCAGATGATCATCGTCTGAATTTTAATCAAGGTGATCGTTATACCCAAGTGTTTAAAGGACTACATGCCTTGACTCTGGAATATCAAGATGTCGGTATATTCGCGCGAGCCAAGTGGTGGTACGACATTGAACAGCAGGATCATCACCAAGATTTATACGATATCAGTAATCAAGGTCGTTACCGCTATTCCAAAACCTCGGGTATTGAGTTGTTGGATGCCTATGCTTTTACCCGTTGGCAGCTACAGGACTTGGATGGAGAGCTTCGTGTTGGACGCCAAGTCGTGGCTTGGGGAGATGATGACTACACTCATGCGTTGAATGATTTATATGCCTATGACGGCAATGCCTATCGGCGTCCAGGCATGAAATTAGAAGAAGCATTGATTCCAGCACCGATGATTTACCTGAAGCAAAAGCTAGGCAGCGAGCTGAGTCTAGATCTGTTTTATCAGTTCGGTTGGGAAAAGATGGCAGTGAGCAATTGCGGTACTTTTTTCTCAACGACGGATGTGATTCAAGATGGATGTATGCATGGAAATCTGATTTACGGCAGTGATTTTCGTCCCGGCGATGCCGATTACCTGTATATCCCACGTCAAGCCGATCGCAGCCCAAAAGACGGTGATGAATATGGCATCGCAGTGCGTTGGACTGAGCCTGCACTGAAAGACACCAAGTTTGGTTTATTTGCAACTCAATACCATAGCCGGGCGCCATTTTATAGCGTGGTCAGCAGTCATATTTTGGATGTAACGCATCCGCAGTTTGATCAAGACTTGGTGGGAAACTCTCCAATGGCGGGTTATATGGCGGATTATCCTGAAAAAAATCGACTATATGCCGCAACATTTCAAACTGAACTCGCTGAAGGGACAACCAAGTTTGCCGGTGAGTTCAGTTATCGCCCGAATATGCCCTTACAAGTGAACAGTACCGATCTGACCTATACCGCACTCGGCATCGACAGCATTTCGCAGCACAATATCGGTACGCCGATCAGTCCGAGCGTGATTCAAGCGGCAACCAAAGTAGAAGAAAACACATATCTTCAGGGCTATCGTCGTCTACCGGTCTACCAAGCACAGTTTTCCTTTAGTCAGTTCTTACCCGGTGGATTGGGTGCGGAATGGTTTTTGTTTATGAGTGAAGTGGCTTGGAATCATATTAACGATCTAAAAACTGGACCAGGGCAAGTGCGATTTGGGCGTGACTCTATCTACGGTTATGGAGAGGTTGCAGTTCCGGGAGTCTGTGAAACCTTACTTAATACGGACAATCCGCAATACTGCAATGGCAAAGGGTTTTATAGCAAAGATTCTTGGGGCTATCGTTCAGCCTTGATTGCGGAATTTGCCGATGTCGGTGCAGGAATCAGTTTGAGACCGATGCTGGTATGGACCCATGACATGCAGGGATGGGGACCAAATTTTAATGAACAAGCCAAATCTATCGAGCTGTCTTTAACTGCACGTTATGGCGATCGTTATCGTGCAACTGTGATGGCAAAAAATTATTTTGGAGGCCGTTATAACACATGGGTAGATCGTGATTTTATCTCGCTCAGCCTAGGCATGAGTTTTTAACGCCCCCGAGCATAAAACAACGAGCATGAAACAACAATATTGATTGACGCCGCAGGATAGAGATCCTGTCGGTCTAGCACCTCCTAAGGAGTAGGGAAAATGAAAGTATTGGCAATTGGTGGTGGCGGTAGTATGGGGCGTGCGGTGATACGGGCGATTCAAACATTTGATTTTGTAGAGCAGGTGGTACTTGCTGGTATTGATTTTGATCGTGCATCGCGTTTTGCTGCATCACTGAATGATTCACGTTTTAGTGCGCAGTATTTGGATATTAGCAATAAGCAAGACTTAGCGACTGCGGTACGCGCCTGTGATGTGGTACTCAACTCAGCAGGTCCTTTTTTTCGCTTTGGCGTTCCTGTATTGCAGGCGGCGATTGATGAAGCGAAGCACTATTGCGACATCTGTGATGACTGGCAACCGACATTAGAGATGCTGGCGCTGCACCAACAGGCGGTGGATCAAGGGATCACGGCGGTGATTGGATTAGGTGCGAGCCCTGGTATCGCCAATATGCTGGCGATGAAAGCAGTTCAACAGCTGGATCGGGTCGATACCCTCTATTCTGCTTGGCGACTCTCCAATGCACATAATCAAGATGACGGTTTCTTTGAAGATGGCGAAGCGGCAGCCAGTGCAGATGCGGCTGCAGTACACCTGGTACATTGTTTAAGCGAGAAGATTCCACTGCTTCAGGATGGTGTGGTGCAAGAACACATGCCTTTAGCGCAACGCAGCTTTCATTATCCAGGTTATGGGCCGATGGATTTGTGGAGTATTGGCCATCCTGAGGCTGTGACATTTCCGCGTCAGTTTCCAGACTTACAAAACTGTGTCAATGGAATGCTCGGGGTTGGTGAGATTGTTGACGACCTTCGAGCTTTAGCCGACCATGTTCGATCCGGTAGCATCAGTGTGGATCAAGCTGCTGCGGGATTAATGGACAATGGGGGGCGTGATCAACGCCGAGCACGCTTAATGCAGCATGAAGAAGTCAATGCGCCTGGAATCCTCGCCTATGCTGAAGGCTTAAAAGATGGTCAGCCACTTCGCGTTGCTGCGACGCTCAAACGCGTACCTGATGGCGGCATGAGTGCGGTGACGGGAATACCACTGGCCTTGTTCTTGCCACTGCTTGCGCAGCATGCGATTCGGGGAACAGGTGTGATGTCACCTGAACAAGCCGTGGACCCAGATGCTTTCTTTGAGCTATTGGATGGATTTACCGGTCCAGATGGTTGTGGTTTAACGCTCAGTTCTGAATCTGGGTTTTAGATGCTGTGCGAAGCAGCAATGAGGAGACTTTGCGATGTCGGGGGTGAATTCTCAGTGTGTACAACAGGGGCTGCTGCATCGTGAACGATTGCTGAAGATGTTGCTGCCAACTCAGAAACTGCGTATACGTTTGCTGTGTGCTCCCGCAGGGTTTGGCAAGACCATTCTGGCGCGCCAGTTTTCTGAACTTTGCGATCATGGTGAAGATGCGGGTGAATCTGATAAGGCGACTGAACAGACTGATCGCGACACAGTGATCTGGATCTCGTTATTGGCAGATCAAGCGCTAACAGCGATGGAGCTGATCAGACGACTTTGCGCTGCACTTGCACTCGACCAAGTAGATGAGCAAAGTTTGACTCACGCATTGCAAGTTCGCTGTAACACCTTATTGATATTGGATGACTATCAGCCGAATCGAGAAAGTGATGCTTGGTTATTTGCATATATACAGCGACAACAAACCACTCAGATCCAATGGTTGATTACCAGCCGTCGTAGACCCGCATGGCCGTTGAGTCGGCTGCTGTTGGATGGTCAGTTGTTGGCCTTGGACAGTGAGGATTTGGCGCTGACGCTGTCAGAAGTCAATGGCATACTCGAATTGCTGGCGCCTGATCAAAATTTTTGTGCGCGAAAACTACATCAACAGACCGATGGTTGGGTGGCGCCACTGCGACTATTTCTTTATGCGCAGCGTAGTCATGAAGCGCTGATACAGATGAATCTGCAGCGCTATCCACATTTGCTAGATTATATTGATCAGGAGGTTTTGGCTGCACTCACCACCTCGGAAAAACGCCTCCTCAACCTGATTGCCCATGCACCCTTTGTCGACAGTGAGCTGTGTGCATTTTTATCAGGGGATACGCTGTCATTACAGGAACTGTTGTCGAAACAAGCTTGTCTGCGTCTATTAACAGGCAGTGTGGATCAATTTACAGTGTATGAGCCTTTAGGTTCAGTACTGAGGGCGCGTTATCCGCAGCACAATACTGCATTGTTGAGCGCACTGGATGCACTTGAACAGAGCGGGCGTTATATGAGTGCATTTGCTTATGCGATTGCGATGACTGAGACCACGCGTGCTGTGTCTGCCTTAGCACAAGTCCCTGTGCAAAAACTTTTCACCGCAAACAATTTATTCCTCCTACTGTCTGGTCTAGATCAGTTGGCTGTAACAGATTTTTGTGATCAACCGCAAGCACTGGCGATCGCCACGCGTGCGCTACTGATGGGTGGGAAACTAGAGTTGGCCGAAACTTATCTGTCGAAGTTTCCTGAGCAGAACTGGCAGGGGACACAACTTGCTTTAGGTGCTGAGCTGGCTTTGCATCGAGGTCAGGCCCGAGAAGCTTGCCACTTGGGGCATCGAGCCTTGGTGGAGCTGGATCAGAATCAAGATTGGACCCAAATGATCCTCTGTTTCTCGTGTATTACCCGAGCTGAATTGGCTTTGGGACAGTATGAGCAAGCTCAGCGGCAGCAGATGCAGGGCTTGGAGTTGGCTCGACTCAAAGGTGAAATTTTACTTGAATGTCAGCTGCTGTTAGATCAAGCCCAAGTCGCGGAGTTGGCGGGTCACTTACATCAGGCCTTACAGGGCTTAGATCAGTTAAAGGTGCTAATTGGTCAAAGTGGCGGATCGACGCTACTCAGTGCTGCGGAACAAATCCGCCGGGGGTGGTTATTGATGCTCATCGGTGATGATGTTGCAGCGCGATTGCCGCTTGAGCGAGGACTTGAGCTCTCTATGGCAGCGGGTAGCGCGGTGTTTTTTTATAGTCATGTGCTCTTGGCGCAGTTAGATGCCCGCAATGGTGATGCAGAACAAGCGCAACAGCGTTTGGCTGAGGTACAACGCAGCATGCATCAACGCGGAATCTCAGCATCGATGTATCGTAGTGTACTGAGCGTGGCAAGTGTCAGTATTGGATTGATGCAACAACAATATCAACCTGCGATTCATCTCTTGGCGCGTATGGGACGTAAATACAATGAACCGGCATCGTTGACGCCGCCGAGTGCTTGCCCAGAACTATTTGCATTGATGAGCTTTCTACATGCACAAATATTATGTGCGCAGGGTGCACTCGATGAAGCCATCAGCATATTAACTCAAGTCCTAGAAAAAGCAGAAGAATTTGGTTTTCAAGTCATTGTCAGTCAGGCATTGATGGCGCTAGGGAAAGCGCGCCATCAACGCGGGGATATTCGTCAAGCTGAACGGATGTTGGCATCTGCAGCCGCGATGGCTATGCGTCAAGGGCAGGGGCAGCTTGTATCTGCGGCTCAACTCCTATCGCAAGTTCAAGCCAGTGATGACATGGCGCTTCATCAACGTGATGTGACTACAACTGCATCAGGCACGTTGATGGGGCGTGCTGAAACATTGCTAAGTCCACGTGAACATGTGGTTTTAGAGTTGATTGCAAAAGGACACTCCAATGCTGAAATTGCAGAGATTCTATCGATTTCATTGCATACGGTAAAAGCACATGCCAAGCGTATAAACGTCAAGTTTCAGGTCAATCGACGCACTCTAGCAGTGGCCAGAGCGAAGACACTGGGACTACTGGTCTAGCTGTGTGACGCTTTGTATTAATAAGGATTTTAATATTATGAGAATCGCAATATGAATCAAACAAAAAGGACTTCTTCGGGCTTACCGACACGTTGGTTTGCCCCAGCTTATGGGATGGGGAGCCTTGGGCCTGCCATATTTATACTCACCCCACAAATTTTACTGTTGTTTTTTATGACGGAGATTTTAGCCATTCCACCGGGTGCGGCAGGTATCGGGATTTTGATTCCCAAAGTGTGGGAATTGATTTTGGACCCCTTACTCGGGCGTTGGTCAGATCGTCTAAATACGCGTTGGGGACGTCGACGACCATTGATGGCACTGGGGGCATTGGTGTTTTTAATCGCCTTTATTATGATGTTTTCACCTCCTGATTTGTCCAGTTGGCAGTCAACATTGCTATGGGTTGTTATATTTTACACCCTCACCAGTACTGGATACTCCTTGTTTACCGTACCTTATGCGACTTTGCTTGCTGAGGTTACAGATGATCCGCATGTGCGTACTCGAATTGCCGCTTGGCGTAGTGCGATCCTCGCATTGGGTTTTCTGCTGGCGGGTGCCTTAGCGCCGTGGTTAGTGGCAGCCAAAGGCGGCGATCATCAAGCTTATACCTATATGGCGATTTTGATCGCGCTCATTGCATTTGGCGGTATGGCAAGTGCCGTTGTGGGAACAGGTACTGCTCAAGCATCAGTCAAAGCATCACAGTCGCCACGAAATCGGCGAGGCTCAATGTTGGCGCCATTTCAAAATCGTGCCTTCAGTTGGTTATGGCTCGGCTTTATGATCCAAATGATTTCTGTGGCTTTGAATACCGCGATGCTTCCTTTTTATAGCAAGTACTGGTTGGGCAATGATGCTGCCACCATACCAACCATATTTTTGGGTTTAACCGTACTGACCATCGCCACCACGTGGTGCTGGATTTGGTTGGCGGGTCGATTTGGTAAACACAATGGTTTTTTAATTGCGACACTACTTTATGGTGCTGCTACCGCATCGCTGTGGTTTGCCATGTATGGTGCTGTGGGCTTGTGGTTCTCGATCGTATTGTTTGGCATCTCAAATGCTGGCCAGCAACTATTCTGTTTTGCCATTGTTCCCGACATCATCGCGCAACAGCGTCAACAAACTGGTATTGCAGAAGAGGGGGCTTTCACTGGGCTATGGATTTGGGGTGAAAAAATAGGTTTAGCCTTTGGCGCAGGGTTGGCGGGTTTAATCTTACAATTAGCGGGCTTTCAGCAAGGCTCTGGGACGGCGCTACAGGAACAAACTCCATTTGCATTATTGGCAGTGGCTTATTCAGTTTCATTTTTACCCGGCTTAATCTGTTTGTTATCGATGCCCGCAATTTGGTTATCTAAGAAGCGTATGGCGGAAAGCCAGACTATGCAAACGGAAGTTTTTGATGAATCAAGTCAGCGTTTGACTCAAGAGTAAGGACTATAGTTTTAATTCATGCTGCACTCTAGATAGTTTCCTCAAAATATTTGGCTGCCCGCGACCCAAGAAGGAGAGCGGGCAAGTTTGTTTCCAATATAAAATCTTCGCTACCGTGGTTTGCTTATGATCAACATCCCCTAGGGTTTGCCCGATTTGGTCGTTTATAAAATAGAGAGGTGCGGCATGATCTTTGTTGTAGGCGGGATGACCGCATCATAGCCTTGATTGTTATTTCTGAATTTTCTGTTAATGTCTCTTATTTTATTATTTGGGGGATATGATGAGCTTTTTGAATGATCTGTTTTCGATCATCAGTATGATTTTTCTGCTTATCTTGCTGATCGGTTTAATCAAACCGAGCTGGGTGAAAATGCAAACACGCGGCCAGGCCTTTTTGTATTTCTTTAGTGGAATGGTTTTATTCTCCACATTGCATTTCCTGACTTTATCGGATGAGGATAAACAGAGAATTAAGGCAGAATCTCAAGCCGAAGCGGTGGCACAACAACTTGAAAAAGACCAACCCTGACCAGCAGAGCAGCGCGAGTGAGAAAATGATAGCGGCCTAAACGGCGATTGGGGAGGGTGCGGATACTTGAAGTGGTGCGCTCTGCGGGACTCGAACCCACGCCGGTCGCTTAGGAGGCAACTGCTCTATCCAGTTAAGCTAAGAGCGCAGAATCAAACGATTATAATCTTAAATGCTACATTTTCCAATTTTCTTGTACACAGCGTAAAACAAACTTGCCCAAGGCCGTGACGGTCTTGGGCAAGTCGATTGGATTTGAACAGCGTGAACTGTAGTTTAGTTCAACGCTATGCTTTTAGTCGATGATTTGATCGTTGGCCGCAGTATCCATGTTTTGGACTGGATCTGCTTTGGTCTTGGCATCAATATCTTTGACATCTTTAGGGTTTAAGAAATCAAACAACACCAACATTAAAGTAATCCAGATCGGAATCACGATCACAGATTCTTTAAAGCCTTGGGTCCACATGATATATAACACCACGCCGATAAAGGCCAAGACGATGTAGTTACTGATTGGTGAAAATAGAGCAGGGTATTTACTGACTTTATTATTCACCATCATCGCGCGTCTAAACTTGAGATGGGTCAAACTAATCATCGCCCAGTTCAAGACCAGTGCACCGACCACGATATACATTAAGTGTTTTAATGCATCTTCAGGAACAAAGTAGTTCAATACCACACAGGCAAAGATCAGTAATGCAGAGAACAGCACTGCTGGAATCGGCACGCCTTGTTTATTGACACGCGCAAAGATCTTCGGTGCGTTGCCTTGTTGCGCCAAGCCGTACAGCATACGGCTATTGGCATACATGCCGCTGTTATACACCGACAATGCCGCCGTTAAAATAATAAAGTTAACCAAATGTGCGGCCCAAGCAATCCCGATCATGCTGAATACCATCACAAATGGACTCTTGTCTAAACTACCAAGATCCAACTGATTCCATGGCACCAAAGACAGCAGGATAATCATCGAACCAATATAGAAAATCAGGATACGTGGTACGACTTGGTTAATGGCTTTGGGAATAGTTTTCTCAGGATCTTTGGCTTCCGCTGCCGCCATCCCGATCAGTTCAATCCCGCCAAAGCCGAACATTAAAAAGGCCAGCATATAAAATAGGCCATCAAAACCGTTCGGGAAAAATCCGCCATGCATCCAGAGATTGGAAAAGGCAATGCTTGAATCTGCACCAGCGGTCATAATCAAATAGGCACCGAATACGATCATGGAAATAATCGCAGAGACTTTAATAATGGATAACCAAAACTCGGATTCACCATAAAAGCGCACATTGGCCAGATTAATAATCGTCACCAGTACAAAGAAAAAGAATACTGTCATCCAAGGTGCAATATCCGGCCACCAAAAGTTAACATATTTGGCCACTGCCGTGAGCTCAGCCATGGCAACAAGAATATACAGCATCCAATAGTTCCATCCGGTTAGAAAACCGGGAAACTTCCCCCAATATTTATTGGCAAAATGGCTGAATGAACCTGCAACAGGTTCATGAACAATCATTTCCCCAAGTTGTCGCATAATCAGAAATACAATCAATCCACCGATCGCATAGCCCAAGATAATCGAGGGGCCCGCGGACTGGATGACGGGTGCAGCGCCTAAAAATAAGCCTGTACCAATTGCGCCACCCATCGCGATCAATTGAATATGCCGATTTTTAAGACCACGCTGTAATTTTGTTGTCTCGTTGCTCAAGGTCTTTCGCTCAAAAATAAAAAATACAAAATGATTGTAATAGATTGGTCATTGTTCGACTAGATACTACATGGATTTATCGCATGACGCTTCGGGCCAAAAGCACAGCATGTGCAGGCGTACACGCGCTTTGCTATGACTGTTTTTCAGAGGAATCAAATTGAATGCATAGTAATTCAATCTTCCTTGATCAAACCTAGACTAAGGTCACGTGCTGAATCACCGCTGTGTAAAACAGGTTATGATATTGAGGTTTAAAATATTCATCACAACAACAGCAAGGAATCAGAGCATTATGCGTTTTGCCCCACAAATAAAAATTGCAGCCACCTATATGCGTGGCGGAACCAGTAAAGGCGTATTCTTTAAATTGGATGATCTACCAGCCGTCGCACAAGTACCTGGCAAGGCACGTGATCAGTTATTACTGCGCGTGATCGGCAGCCCAGATCCGTATGCCAAACAAATTGATGGTATGGGCGGCGCAACATCAAGTACCAGTAAAACAGTGATTTTGAGCAAAAGTGCGCAGCCAGCGCATGACGTGGACTATTTGTTCGGTCAGGTCTCGATCGACAAAGCCTTTGTCGATTGGAGTGGTAACTGTGGCAACTTGACTGCAGCCGTCGGTTCATTTGCGATTAGTCAGGGCTTGGTGGCTGCTGAACGTATTCCTGAAAATGGGATCTGTACGGTACGCATCTGGCAGGCCAATATCCAAAAAAGTATCGTGGCACATGTACCGATCACCGATGGTCAAGTCCAAGAAACCGGTGACTTTGAACTCGATGGCGTGACCTTTCCCGCAGCAGAAGTGCAGATTGAATTTCTAGATCCTGCCGATGATGGCTCGGATGGCGGCGCGATGTTCCCAACAGGCAATGTCGTAGATCGTTTAGAGGTGCCAGGGGTAGGCAGCTTTGATGCAACTTTGATCAATGCTGGTATCCCGACGATTTTCATCAATGCAGCCGATTTGGGTTATCAAGGCACTGAACTGCAAGACGATATTAATAACGATACTGAAGCCTTAGCACGTTTTGAAAAAATCCGTGCCTATGGCGCGGTGAAAATGGGCTTGATCTCTGAGATCAGTGAAGCGGCCAATCGTCAGCACACCCCGAAAGTGGCGATTGTGGCGCCTGCGAAAAGCTACGTTTCTTCAAGTGGTAAAGATATTCAAGTCGCTGATATCGATGTCTTGGTGCGTGCCTTGTCGATGGGCAAGTTGCATCATGCCATGATGGGAACTGCGGCTGTTGCGATCGGTGCTGCTGCGGCGATTCCAGACACCTTGGTGAATTTGGCAGCCGGTGGTGGTCAGAAACAAGCAGTTCGTTTTGGTCATCCATCGGGGACCTTACGTGTTGGCGCAGAGGCACAACTTGAAGCAGGCCAGTGGCAGGTGAAAAAAGCCATCATGAGTCGTAGCGCACGGGTCTTGATGGAAGGTTGGGTTCGTATTCCAGGCGATAGCTTCGCTGCCGAATAAAATATCCCTGCTATTCAACACCTCAATAAACAACTCTATAAAAGTCATCAACTCAATACAAGCTTCGCCACGGCGGAGCTTTTTAGTGCTAGGCGATCTGCAGTTGTGGCTTGCGCATCGATATCGCTGTTAATTTGGACAGTAATTCGCATGAATTTGGTATAAAATCATGGTCATGACGGCGACAGTCGGCACAAAGTTTGTTGTGATTTATTCATTGAATCAATCTGATAGGACTTGGTCTTGCACGGGGTTGCAAATATAAAATTCGAGGCGAATGTGACAACACTTCTCAATCTGAATGCAGAAACTCTG
>JASLJB010000315.1 GCA_030152605.1 Acinetobacter sp.
GTTTAAGTATAAGGATTTTGCGAGGAGGTGGCAAAGGCTTCTCTACAATATTGCAGCTTTGAATTTTCAATCGGCATATTTTCTAGTTTTGTTTAGAAAGACTTTCAAAACTACAATCTTAAAGGTTCAGCAAACTTGAGCACCCAGCAGTGGCATATACAGCAAGGCGCGCCGACAAAAAATGACAGCGATGCGGTGGTCTGAGGGCGATTTTTTTGTAAATATATGATTTTTATGTAAGATGTGCGTTGATTGCTCGATAAGAAAATGCACACATGGCTTTAAAAAAACATAAGAATAAGATCTTGCTCGGCGTGCTGCTGATGCTCTGTCTTTTGCTTGCAATCCCAGGCTTACATCTGCTGCGGATCAAACTCAATCAAAGCACACAGATCCCAGAGCTTGAGGTGGGGATGAGTAATGATGCCAGCCAACTCAATTTGACCAAAGTACGTCTGGTCCGGGTGGCGGAACAGCCCGAAGCAATGCAACAACAATTACGTGAACTTTTAGATCATGCACGTTGGCAACAGCTCAAAGTCTCGATCGCAGGTGCGCAGCACAGCATGGGCGGGCATACACTTTATCCCGATGGGATCGTGTTGGATATGTTGCCGTATAAACATATGCATTTTGATGCAGAGCATCATATTTTAAGCATTGGTTCCGGGGCATTATGGCAGGATGCGATTGCGTATTTAGATGGCTTTGGCAAATCGATTGCGGTGATGCAGTCCTTTAGTAATTTTTCGATTGGTGGATCGATCAGTGTCAATGGTCATGGCTGGCAAAACAACGCCGCGCCATTATCTTCAAGTGTGGTGTCTTTTACGCTGATGAATGCTTCTGGGGAGATCTTAAACTGTAGTCGGACTGAAAATCCGGAACTGTTTAAACTGGTGGTCGGTGGTTATGGTTTATTTGGGATTATTTTAGATGTCAAACTCAAGGTGGTGGACAATACTGCCTTGAAGTTTAAAAGTCTGACACTGCATCCCGATGACTTTGTGGCGCAATATCAACAGCAAGTCACCGAACAACCTCAGGTGCAATTGGCTTATGGCCGTTTACGCATTTCAGATAAACGCTTTTTACAACAAGCGACGTTAAACTATTTTGAAAAAATTGATAACAAGCCTCAGCCTTTACAGCAACAGCAGCAAAAGAATGCTGAATTAAAATCTCTGGTATTTCGTGGTTCAGTAGACAGTGAATATGGCAAGCGCTTGCGTTGGGATTTGGAAAATAGTTTGAATCAGGTCATGCCACTACAGGTGTTTAGTCGCAATGAAATCCTGAATGAACATTCTGCATTGATTGAAAATAAAGATCCAAATTCAACCGACTTACTGCATGAATATTTTATTCCCAAGCAGTATCTGGCGCAGTTTATCGATGATATTCGGCCGATCTTGGAAAACAGTTCGATTGACTTGCTGAATATTACCTTACGTGAGGTACGCCAAGATCAAGATGCCTTTATGAATTATGCGAGAGAGGATAAGTTTGGCTTGGTGTTTTTATTTAATCAAAAGAAAACTTCGGTCCAAGAACAGCAGATGCAGTTACTCACCAATCAATTACTCGATGCAGCACTTAAATATAAAGGCACTTATTACTTGCCTTATCGTTTGCATATTAGCCGAGAGAAAATGCGTTTGGCCTATCCACAGGCGGATCAGTTTTTTGCTTTAAAACTAAAATACGATCCAGAGGAGATCTTTAACAATCAGTTTTATCAGCACTATCGATGATGTAAACACGAATGAAATCAATATATCTTCAGCTTACATCACCGTATAATTCGATCAACTTGATAAGATTCAAAATAATAGGTTTCCTGTGTTGCATACCCAGCTGAAGTGGCTTAATACCTTAAAACCCAACTTTAAAGTGCTGCCGCTTAAAGAGCGTCTGCTGTGCGGTATGGGCGCGCTGCTCGGTTTGGCCGTGTCCTCCTTGATCAGTTGGCTGATCTTGGGGGATTTTAATGCATGGTATATCGCCCCGATGGGCGCGTCCTCGGTGCTATTATTTGCCGTTCCTGCCAGTCCCTTATCGCAACCGTGGAATATCTTGCTGGGCAATACGCTTGCTGCCTTGATCGGCGTCAGTTGTGCGCTGTGGATGCCAAATTTAACCGCAGCTTTCGCCGTGGCGGTGGCTGTGACGATCATCTTGATGATGAGCACGGATTCCTTGCATCCGCCGAGTGGAGCAGTGGCGATTACCGCAGTCTTGGGCGGTGATGCGGTGCATCAGATGGGCTATTTATTTGTGTTTTATCCGGTACTGTTAAATACCGTCTTGTTGCTGGGTGTGGCCATCTTATTTAATCGCATGCTCGGCAAACAGTATCCCCAAGTGGCACAGCTCAATTCCCGCAGCGCTGATCCTACGCCCACCCAGAAAGTCAGTATTCAGCCGCAAGATATTCAACAGGTGCTTGAACAGCAAACTGAGTTACTGGATATCAGTGAATATGACCTGCAAAAGATTATTTTAGCGGCGCAGCAACGTGCCAGCGCCCGCATCGGCAATGCTTATCAGTGTCAGGATATTATGAGTCGCGATGTGATTAGCCTAGATCGTGATGATGATATTCATGCAGCCTTGGATAAGTTTAAGCAAGTCAATTTGATGAGTTTACCGGTGGTCAATGCACAACAGCAGTTGGTCGGCACATTGGCGCTGTATGAGGTGGTGGAGTGGTTTAAACGCGCTGCTGATCCACGTGCCTCTTGGGAGCATTTGGTCAAGCAGATCATGAACACCCAAGTGGTGACGGTGCGACCGAGCCAGAGTATCCAAGACTTGGTGCCGTACTTTGTAGAAGGCTCGTTTAACTATATTCCGGTGGTTGAGGCGCAGCGCTTGGTCGGGATCATCAGTCGCGCAGACATGATTGCTGCATTACAGCAACAACTCAATCAACGCAGTCCAGAACAGGGGGCATAAATGCCGCATCCTGGCTTTTGTCGATAAGCTTAGCGAAAAACATGATTTTGAAACTTGGGTCACAGTGTTTAGTATCTAAGCCATTCTAAACTTAGATAAATTAATCTAAATCAAACAGATCGATTCAACCCGTGTCGATCATATCCTTGCGACTCGCTCTCGCTGCTCAAGTCAGGCTTAAAGAAGATCATCATCATGTCAAATACAAATATCATCCAAGTTGCCGCATCTAGCTCATGGACTTCGGGCGTTGCATCGGAATCTAAGATTCGTGATTTTGCGCCGGTGGTGATGGATGAGCCGGTGTTTTTGGGCGGGCAGGATACAGGCGCCAATCCTCTAGAATATGTGCTCGCCGCACTGAATGGCTGTAAGGCGGTGATGATTCCCTTAATCGCCAAAGAATTGAAATTTAAGTTTAGTGATTTACGCTTTGAAAGCGAGGGCAGTGTCGATCTGCGCGGTCTGATGGGCGTGGCTGGGATTTCATCGCACTTTCAACAGTTAAGCTTTAAAGTCTTGATCAGTACAGATGAGTCGGATCAGCGCCTAGAGCAACTCAAGCTTGCGGTTGCGTCGCGCTGCCCGGTGTATAACTTGCTTAAAGATGCAGGGGTCAACTTAGACACCGTGTGGCAACGTCAAGCTGTGGCAGCCTAAATCGGTTCTGCTAAACCTTGAGCAAGGCAACACTGCCTGCTGTTTGTTTCCATCGCTGAATAGCCATGATAAATAAAAGTCGCCATATACAAAACAACCGCTTAATAGCGGTTGTTTGTGTTTGTACTGCTGATGAGTCTTGCATTCTGTTTTGGGATCACAAACCATAAAACCAAATACACCAAGATGCCGGGGAAACCCGCACTCAGCACGGACAATAAAATAAAGCCGATGCGTAATAGGTTTGCATTCCAACCAAAACGTTCTGCAATCCCACCCATCACGCCTGCAATCATCTTTTTTCGATCTGAACGATATAAACCTGAGTTCTGCATAAACTGCTCCTAAATAAAATTCAAAGTGTGCTGTGCGAATGCTGATCCGTGGCCATGTGATGTCGCGATGCACGATCGCTACGCTGTCAATCTGCTGCAAAGTAAGTTTTGAGGGATTGCGCTGAAAATCAGCATAACTTCTATATTAATGAAGACAAATCTCAATATTTAAAGTCACTGTGTGGTGGCAATGAATTTGACCGAGTATCCACAGAATCAGGCATAGTCTGCAAGGACGATATGTAGTAGGCTTCACGTTATTGTGTTGTTTTGTATTTAAGTAGACAACTAATTGTCAGAAAATAAGAAATCGATATGATAGATGTATATCGATTGATTAACTTTAATGCCAGCAGGATAGAGCGATATAGCCAGATATTATGCGTCATCAGCAGGGTTTTAATGACCGTTTAAGCAACAGTCAAAGTTTAAGTCTAGTTTACAGTATCAACCACAGCGTGATTCGTATGATGAGCCTGGGCTTACTGTTGTCTGCGCTTAGTGCTTGTGATCAAGAGCAAGTGATCAAGTTGCAGCAATTCGAGCAAGCTGAGTCTCCGGTTGAATCTGCAATGCAGATTGATATCGCTGAAATTGAAGATGAAATCCAAGGCATGAAGCTGATCGATGTGGTGAATCAGGTTGCGTTACCCCCGCAACATCATCCTCAGCACACCCAAGCCAGTATTGGCCCAGTTTCTGAAGCCCAGTCCAAATATGTTGGACGCTATCATGTTGAAATGACCTGTGAAGCATCACAGATCCCCTGTCAGCAAGGCACAGTACAATATATTGTTAACTTATTGCCAGACAGCACGTCGCATCGGATTATTCTGCATTTGGGCAAAGTCTATGCCGATCAGCTTGACCCGATTCGATCTTACCGCAAAGATCTTTGGGACTATGACGAACAACTGCATGAAATCGTGATTCATATGAGCGAAGGGGCAGACCTGTTTTATCGCATCGATGCAGAAGATAATTTAGAAATGGATTTGGACAAGACCCTGAATAACACGCCATTCAATCAAGCGTTTTTTAAAAGCCAATATCCGCTGCCTAATTTTTCTTATCAGCTCAAACGTTATGCAGAGCATGCAGACACCAAGTCACTGATGACCGAACAGGATGACCATACAGGACTAGCATCGGCTGCTGCATCAGCATTGTTTAGTGATGTCATCGGGCAGTAGTGCTTAGGACAGAAAAGCACAGGACAGAAAATCACAGGACAGTAGCGCGCTGGGTAGTCGGGCACTTAAAGTCATTCGCTTAGAGATAAGCGCTTGATAAATCGTAGACGAAAAAAAACCTATCTTAAAGATAGGCTTTTTTCAGAATCTTGGTGGGTCGTCCGCGATTCGAACGCGGGACCAATGGATTAAAAGTCCACTGCTCTACCAGCTGAGCTAACGACCCATAAAGGGATCTCAACGAAATTGGTGGGTCGTCCGCGATTCGAACGCGGGACCAACGGATTAAAAGTCCGCTGCTCTACCAGCTGAGCTAACGACCCATCTCGTTTTGATGTTG
>JASLJB010000358.1 GCA_030152605.1 Acinetobacter sp.
ATAATGCTAAAATGGTGTAAACCAAGGGAAGGCTAATCATGTCAAACCTTTTTCTGGGTGTCTAAAATTCATGTGTTGAGATATAAATTCCATGTGAACTCAAGTATCCTATAGCATCTTATGCAGAAATTTTCTATTTTATTAAGAATATTTTGCAACTAGCCATTTTAAGCGGATTTTGTAATGTTTGATACCTTAACAGAACGCCTCACGCAGAGTTTAAGAAATGTTACTGGCTCAGGGCAACTCACCGAAGATAATATTAAAGATACGCTACGTGAAGTGCGTATGGCCTTGCTTGAAGCCGATGTTGCCTTACCTGTCACTCGTGAATTTATCGCGAAAGTTAAGGAAGAGGCATTAGGCCAAGAAGTGATGAGCCAGCTCTCACCGGGTCAAGCTTTCGTCAAAATTGTCTATGACGAACTGACCAAGATGATGGGCGAAGCCAACGAAAGTCTAGACCTCGCGGCTAAACCGCCGGTGGTGATCTTGTTGGCGGGTTTGCAAGGGGCGGGTAAAACCACCACCGCGGCCAAATTATCGCGTTTCCTTAAAGAGCGCCAAAAGAAAAAAGTCATGACCGTATCTGCCGACGTTTACCGTCCGGCGGCGATTAAACAGTTAGAGACTGTTTCAAATGAAGTTGGCGCGGAGTTTATCCCATCTGACGCCAGCGAGAAACCGATTGACATCGTCAATCGTGCAATTGAACAAGCCAAGATCAAGTTTGCCGATGTATTGATCGTCGATACCGCCGGTCGTCTGCACATTGACGAAGAGATGATGGGGGAAATCAAAGCCCTGCATGCTGCGGTCAATCCGACGGAAACCCTATTCGTGGTGGATGCCATGACCGGTCAGGATGCGGCCAATACTGCCAAAGCCTTTAACGATGCCTTGCCATTGACCGGTGTGATCCTGACCAAAACCGATGGTGATGCACGCGGTGGTGCAGCGTTATCGGTACGCGCGATCACCGGCAAACCGATTAAATTCTTGGGGATGGGCGAGAAACTTGATGCCCTAGAGCCATTCCATCCTGAACGTGTGGCACAGCGTATCTTGGGCATGGGTGACGTACTTTCTTTGGTCGAAGAAGTTGAACGTAAGATCGACAAAGAAAAAGCCGAGAAAATGGCGAAAAAACTGCAAAAAGGCGGCAGCTTCAACTTTGAAGATATGCTGATGCAGTTTGATCAAATGAACAAGATGGGCGGCATGATGGGTTTCCTCGACAAGCTGCCGGGTATGAGCAACACCGGTATTCAGCAGGCGATTGAACAGGCCAACCCTGAGAAGCAAGTCAAAAAGATGGAAGCCATCATCCAGTCGATGACCATCAAAGAACGTCGTAATCCAGACCTGATGAACCCAAGCCGTAAAAAACGGATTGCTGCGGGTTGTGGTATGGATGTGGCTGAAGTCAATAAACTGATCAAGCAACACAGCCAAATGGCCAAGATGATGAAGAAATTTGCCAATCCATCCGGTATGGCAAAAATGATGCGTTCTCTCGGTGGCATGAGCAAACAGTTTGGCGGTGGCGGCGGTGGTATGGGCCCATTATTTGGCGGCAACGACAAAAAATAAGCCCTGATCGGAACTCGGTTTTTGCACCTTGATCGATCAGCCTAGCAAAAAAATACCAGTCTCATGACTGGTATTTTTTTGCGCTGGATTGAGGGTAGCCGTTTTCGCTGATTGCCTTAACCGCGCTGTGCCACATAATGCTGCAAGCCTTTAAGCAACAGGTCATTTTCAATCTGCGGTTCAAAGCGTTGTAGGAACTTGGCAAACAGTTCGGCGTCGCCACCCGTGAGGATCAGTTGTCGCGGTTGTTGCTCAAGTACTTTTTCGATGGTGCTGAGCAAGCCTAAAAAGATCCCATGATGTACGGCATCGATGGTGTTACGTCCCGGACTGAGTTCATCAAAGGCCACATCGGGGATGCGGATGCCTTTGGTGTTTTGGATCAGTGAGTCCCGTTGTAGATATAGGTTCGGCAAGATATAGCCGCCGAGATGCTGTAAGCCTGCGGTCAGGTCGATGGTCAGCGCGGTGCCACAACTGACAATACATAGGTCCTGATCGGCATTGGCCACGCCCAAGACCTGCAACCAACGGTCGATCCCAAGCAGTTCAGTTTGGTCATAGCCGCAGATCAGACCGGCATATTCCGCATGTACTTTGGCAAAACTGACGGGAATCTCAAGCAGATTGAGGATCTTTTTGATCCGGGTATTGCTCTTGGGATCTTGGACCGAGGAAATCCCGACATTGTCGATATTCAGGCTTTTAAAATGTTGAATCAGACCAAGCAATAAGTCCGCAGGTGACTGCAAATGCAACTCTGCCACATGCTCCACGATGGTCTGGTCTTCAGTAATCCAATATTTAAGTCGGGTGTTACCGATATCGAGCCAAAGCTTTCTCATGATGTTGCACCTGAATCTTGATCTGTTTGTGCCTCAGCGTGATTTGCCTGCAAACGTAAACGGCCTTGGTAATAGGCCTGCACACCATGTTCATCGGCGATGTTGACACTGCCATCATCACAGATGCCTTTAAATACACCGTGAATGGTTTGGTGAATCTGTTCAAACTCTACCGCTTGATCCATGAATGCCGCATAGTGATTGAAGCGTCCCGCCAAGTTATAACTGCCATGATCAAACCAACGTCCCGCTTGTTGGATCGCGAGATAGAGTTGACTGATCAGTTCAATACGATCAAATCGCTCCAGTCCCAATTGGCTTAACGACGTGGCAGGTTGATCGATCTGTTGCTGACTGATTTGTGCTGCGGAGAAGGGCATCAGATTGATGCCGACACCCACGATTGCTTGGCGTGTATTTAGGGGTTCAACCAAGATACCGCCCCATTTTCCTTGGGCACTATATAAGTCATTCGGCCATTTGATCTGGAGCTGGTTGAGCGGTTTTAATGCTGCTATCTGTAAGATATTTAAAGCAACTTCCAAAGCCAAGCGCCCATCGAGGGCTGTTTTGGTTTCGACCAGTGTGCTTAAATAAATGTTGCCCGCAGGCGAGGCCCAGTGTCTTTGGCGTTGACCTCGGCCTTGGGTTTGCGTTTCACTACACACCAAAATCGAGTCGATACCGCGCTGAGCCAGTTCACGCACATCATCGTTGGTCGAGGTGGTGGACTGCTTGAGCAACAAGACCTGTGGAATGTGTTGTGCCTGGTTTTGTGTGGCTTGATTTTGTGTGGCTTGAGTCAAAAGTGCTCTGAGCTGACGTGTTTCTACATCCATGTTGAATCTGAAAAGGTGGAAGAATAGTTATGGAGTTAATCACATATTTAGGGATTGGTGCAATCGCTGGATTCGCTGCAGGACTGTTTGGCGTCGGGGGCGGACTGATCATCGTACCGATTTTATATGTGGTGTTTAGCCAACTGAATTACGATCCCGCTGTGATCATGCATTTGGCACTCGGTACCTCCTTGGCCACGATCATGGTGACCTCGATCAGTTCGGTGTCCGCGCATCATAAAAAGGGTGGGGTGCTGTGGAGCGTGGTCAAAAACTTAAGTCCGGGGTTGATCTTGGGTTCTTTTTTTGGGGCATGGGTGGCAGGGCTACTGGCTGGTGCACAGCTACAACTGATCATCGGCGCGTTTGCACTGTGGGTGGCCTATGGCATGCTCAAGGGCGCCAAGGTGCAGGTCGATGAATCGAAACAACTGCCTTCGACCCAAGTGCAATGGCTGGCTGGCACCGGCATCGGTGTGGCCTCAGCAATCTTTGGCATTGGTGGCGGCAGCCTGACGGTGCCATTTTTAAATAAGAATGGTGTGGTGATGCAAAAGGCGGTGGGGACCTCTGCGGCGTGTGGTTTTCCGATCGCCTTGGCCGGTGCCTTGGGCTTTATGGCATTTGGCGCTCAGACCACGGCAGATATCCCGAACGCGATCGGCTATGTGCATGTCTATGCTTTTTTCGGCATTAGTGTCATGAGCTTTATCACAGCCAAGCTCGGTGCACGTGTGGCACATGCGCTCTCTCCAGCAATGCTGAAACGTTGTTTTGCGGTACTGCTGCTCTCGATCGGTAGCTACTTTATTCTGCAAGCACTGCTGACGGGTGCCATATAAGGTCGCTGGCATGTCTGGCGTGTAATCAGTCAAAGCAAACTTAAACTAAAAATGATAAGCGACTGAAATTGACTTAAAATCGGGTTATATTGTCAGACAATGACATAGTCAAGTGAGGTCTTCATCAGTTAAAAAAGAACAGATGATGAAGACCATCCCGTTTATACAAATAATAAGTAAGTCAGGATATTTATGCACTTGGAACAACAAGAAAGTTTATCCGAACAAATTGCCAAGCATATCTGCGAGCAGATTATCAGTGGCGAATTGGTCGAGGGTGAGCGAATTCAAGAATTACGCATTGCCAAAGAGTTGGATGTCAGTCGTGGCTCCGTTCGTGAAGCGCTGTTGCTGCTTGAGCGTACCCATTTGATTCAGATTTTTCCGCGCCGTGGTGCCATCGTGGCTGAAATGTCTGCGCAACAAGTCCGCGCTTTATTCGATACCAGTAGCATGGTGTTGGGCTATTTTGTGCAACGCATCAGTGAGACCTGGCGCAGTCATGAGGCCGAAAGCCTGCAACAGTTGTTTAATCAGCTGACAGAGTGGGTCAAACAAGGCCAGACTGAAAAATTTTATGATGCTATTTTTCAGTACCTCGCGATGCAGCATGATATGGTATCCAATCTGTATTTGATGAAGTTTTATAAAGAATTATTGCCCTCGATACGACGCAGTTATTTTTTAACCTTAAATACCTCGCGACGTGAGCTACAAGAGTCCTTGGATCTATTTAAATTGGTGATTGATGCTATTTTGATCCGTAAATCACAACAAGCGACTTTATTTATGGAAGATTTTTGTCGACACTTACGGAATCTTGTGTTGGAATCCCTGACCCGAATGAAACAGATTGAATTAGCCTGGGCGCGTAGATCGCGCCGGTAACTAGGACATTATGCGCTTAAGCAGTTTAAAACTTTCCGGCTTCAAATCTTTTGCCGACAGCAGCACCCTCTCTTTTCGCTCCAATCGCACCGCCGTGGTCGGTCCCAACGGCTGTGGTAAATCTAATGTGATTGATGCCATTCGCTGGGTCATGGGCGAGTCGAGTGCGCGCCAACTTCGCGGTGGCAATATGCAAGACGTGATCTTTACCGGCACCACGCAGCGTAAGCCTGTGGGTATGGCCAGTGTGGAACTGCGTTTTGAGAACACCTACGGTAAATTGGGTGGCAGCTATAATGCCTATAACGAACTGGCGGTACGTCGCCAAGTCACCCGTGACGGCAAATCTGAATACTTTTTAAATGGCACAAAATGCCGTCGTCGCGATATCACCGATATCTTTTTAGGCACCGGTTTGGGGCCACGTTCCTATGCGATCATTGAACAGGGCATGATCAACCGTCTGGTGGATGCCAAACCTGAAGAAATGCGCGTCTTTATCGAGGAGGCTGCTGGGGTATCGCGTTATCAAGCACGTCGCCGTGAAACCATGCAGCATCTGCAACATACCAGTCAAAACCTCGAGCGCTTAGAAGACATCGCCTCTGAACTCAACAGCCAACTCAAGACTTTAAAGCGTCAGTCTGAAACTGCGGTGCAATACAAAAGCTTAGAAACTGAAATTCGTGGGCTAAAAGTCGATATTCTGTGTTATCAATCTGAACACAGCAGTCGTCTGCAACAACAATACAGCGTGGAAATGACCACACTCGGTGAGCGCTTTAAGTGTGTACGGGCTGAACTGACCACCTTAGAGCATGATCTAAGCAACAGCAGTGAGTTGTTTCAACGCCTGATCCAACAATCCACCCCACTACAAAATGAATCGCAGCAGGCTGAAAAAAAGCTGGCGGAATTGAAACTGGGTTTAGAACAGAAGCAGGATTTAATTCAGCACAACAGCAGCAGTTTGACGCAACTACAACAGCAAAAAACTGATCTGCATACTCAGATTAAGACGGCCGATATTCAACTTGAAAGCCTCTATCAACAACAGCAACAACAGCGCGAGCAATTGCAGTGTGATGAAACCGACGCCACACAGCAACAGCAGCAGTTACAGCGCTTAAATACCGCGCAACAGCAGCAGTTGAAACAGTTTGAACAAATCAAAGCGTTGGTAGACAAACAACAACAGCAACAGCTGCATATGCAAAGCCAATTGGCGCAGTTAAGCAAGAACATTGAACGCATCGAACAGCAAAAAGCCACGCTACAGCATCAGTTGACCCAGATCCAACAACAGTCA
>JASLJB010000368.1 GCA_030152605.1 Acinetobacter sp.
CACTTTTGATCCTGGTTTTATGGCTACTGCATCATGCGAGTCTAAGATCACTTTCATCGATGGCGACAAAGGTATTCTTTTACACCGTGGCTATCCGATTGACCAGCTTGCAACACAAGCATCTTACTTAGAAACAAGCTATCTCCTGTTAAATGGTGAGCTTCCATCTGCTGAAGAAAAAACAGTATTTGAAAAGAAAGTTCGTCAACATACGATGGTGCACGATCAAGTGAGCCGTTTCTATAATGGTTTCCGTCGTGACGCACATCCTATGGCGATCATGGTCGGTGTTGTTGGTGCGCTTTCAGCGTTCTATCACAACAACTTAGACATCGAAGATGTCAATCATCGTGAAATCACCGCGATCCGTTTGCTTGCGAAGATTCCAACGCTTGCAGCATGGAGCTACAAATACACCGTGGGTCAACCCTTCGTTTATCCACGCAATGATTTAAGCTACGCTGAAAACTTCTTATACATGATGTTTGCAACCCCAGCAGATCGTGATTATCAAGTTAATCCAGTACTTGCTAAAGCAATGGATCGTATCTTCACTTTACATGCGGATCACGAACAAAATGCATCTACGTCAACTGTACGTTTAGCGGGTTCTACCGGTGCAAATCCATACGCATGTATCGCTGCAGGTATCTCTGCACTTTGGGGACCTGCTCATGGCGGCGCCAATGAAGCGGTATTGAAAATGCTCGACGAAATCGGTAGCGTTGAAAACGTTGCTGAATTCATGGAAAAAGTGAAACGTAAAGAAGTGAAGCTCATGGGCTTCGGTCACCGCGTTTATAAAAACTTTGATCCACGTGCGAAAGTCATGAAGCAAACTTGTGACGAAGTTCTTGCTGCACTTGGCATCAACGATCCACAACTTGCGCTTGCAATGGAACTTGAAAAAATTGCATTGAACGACCCGTACTTCGTTGAACGTAAACTTTATCCAAACGTTGACTTCTACTCAGGCATCATCCTCAAAGCCATCGGTATCCCAACAGAAATGTTTACCGTGATCTTTGCGCTTGCACGTACTGTAGGTTGGATCAGCCACTGGTTAGAAATGCACAGCGGCCCGTACAAAATCGGTCGTCCTCGTCAGCTTTATACTGGCGAAGTACAACGTGATATCAAACGTTAATCTATCCCTCGATAGATAAACTAAAAACCGCCTCGTATTGAGGCGGTTTTTTTGTGCGGAGCGAATTTGATCTGGGCCTAGACTTACGGCTTCACATACTTATTCAACAATGGATAAGTCTTGGCCAGTAATTTGGCATACAGACTCGGTGCAGCGCGCTTCATCCACCAGAACAATTTAGCATCCGGCTGCGGTAAGGTGTAAAGCTTACCCGCATCCAAGTGATCAAGAGTTTTGATTACCACCTGCTCACTGCTCACAAAGGCATGATTCATCAGCAGATCATCGGCCAGTCCTGCATACTGTTTGGGCAGGCGGCCATTTTTCATAATATTGGTCGGCACCAAGGTCGGACACAGCACATTGATGCGGATATTGTCCATCGCCAACTCTGCCGCCAAGGTTTCAGACAGTGCCAAGACACTGGATTTGCTCACGTTGTACGCCGACATTTCTGGTGCAGCGGTGAAGCCTGCCGCAGAGGCGACATTGATGATGGCACCACGGCCTTGTTGCTTGAATTTAGGCACAAAATAATGACAGCCATAAATCACGCCCCACAAATTGACCTGCATGCACCATTGCCAATCTTGTAGATGCATTTCGTCAAACTTACCGCCAATCCCCACGCCGGCATTATTGACCAACAGCGTCACTGGATGCCCCAACAATTGTTCGGCATGCGTACTCAAAGCCTCAACCTCGTGCGCCACTCCGACATCACATTGCACTGCATAGGCACGCTGCGGCCACTGTGCCTCAATCAGTTGTCGCGTTTCTTCTGCTGCCGCCAGATTTAGATCTGCACAGATCACATAACCACCGCGCGCAGCCAACTGCAAAGCAAAACTCCGCCCAATACCACTTCCCGCGCCGGTCACCACGGCATAAGCCTGCTGACTCGGCATATGTTTTTTAGTTTTAGAAAATAAACCCATCATTCCGCTCTCGTTTTTGTACTCTGATCTTTTACATACAGATCTTTTAGATACTGATCTTTTAAATACTGATTTTTTGCATGCTGGTTTTTTGTATGCTAATTTTTTCGTTTTAGTGTTTGATTGCTGGGGTAAATTCCTTGGTGAAATATGGCGCTAAAAGACCATTTTCCGGATCTAACAAACGCACTTTGTAATAAGCGAGAAACTCAGAAGTATCATGATCATTGGGGTGAAAGCTTGGGCGCAAATATTCAAAGATATGTTTCAGACTGCTGCCATACACGCCTTGCTTCAATCCAAACAGTAAGCCCGCACTACGGCGCATATCCTTCCAATAACTGAGGCTAATCAGATTTCTTGGATGGCGATAGAATGGCACCAGCAACGATGCAATGGAAATCAGCAGCAAGATCGTGATCAAGGCTGGGAAAAAACCAGCAATACGCAGCGCATAGTTATTGGATAAATCTTGAAATACATCAAAGGCAATATCTTTATGTTCTGACTCTTCCAGCATATGCCACATCCAAATCGCACGCTGCTTTTCATCCTGAGTATGAAAAAACACATCCTCATGATTCATCATGTACTCAGCCAGAACCGCAGTAAAATGCTCAATCCCCGTCATTAAGGAGAGCTTCATCGCTTGTGGTAAACGATTAAAGCCATAATCAAAGACCAAAGCCGCGAGTGTTCTAAACAACTTGACTGGTAAATCAGCTTTTAGAAAGGCGTCATTCAACTCCTCATGCAGCTTGGAGTGCAATGCTTCTTGACCAATCAATGCCGTTACCCGCTGCTTCAACAATGGATCTTGAA
This sequence comes from Acinetobacter sp., assembly GCA_030152605.1. Classification (GTDB taxonomy): domain Bacteria; phylum Pseudomonadota; class Gammaproteobacteria; order Pseudomonadales; family Moraxellaceae; genus Acinetobacter. Next base: position 2,908 of record JASLJB010000368.1, read on the forward strand.
TCAAATCACGGTGATAACGCGCAGTATCGATCACCAGATCCTCACCATAGGTCAGAAAGATCGACAATGAGGCAAAGTAAGCACTGGCCAATTCAGCATTCATATAAAATTGGTGATCAATCTGTTTGGGATCAAAATCAAACTGCATATGCCGGATCGGAATCATCGCGGATTGCTGATCAGGATGAAATTGAGCACCCCAGTTAAAGTAGTCACTTGAAAAGATTTTTGCGATGCTTTGTTTTATCGGCCGAACAAGTAACATTGCGCTACCTCCCTTCTCATGCCAAATCAAAAAAATTTCATTAGCCTGCCCATCGACCGAACGCACTTGAATCAAAGCACTGTATTTAAATCCCTTGCTTGGGATTAAATCAGATTGAAGTCATGCTCACGCTTGGGTCACAATATGGCGAATTAATGAATCGATTCAGCAAAACTACGCAGCTGCTTGACGATTGCCATTGGCGAAATTTATCGTAGCGAGTGACAATATCTACCATCTCAACATATTGTCTAACAGTAGTTGCGTATTTACGCTGGGTAGGACATGTTTATATCTTTAGGGGACAGGGCTGTGCGCAATGCGATTCAACAATTGATGATGCGGTTTTGGTGGCTGTGGGTGCGCCTATTTAAACTCGAACAGTTTAAATGTCGTCAACTGACTCGCGGTGAAATTGAACTCTGCCAAGGGGTATTTGGTGACTTAATCGATTATGCCCAAGCCAGAATCATGAATCATCCGTTTCTGCCTTGGCAACCGAATGGCATATTGATGGCGCCGATGGGCAGTTTACAGTTAAAGCCCGCGGATTATGTGGCGGACTTCTCAAAAGAAAACATTCATGTTCAAGCGGTATTTATTCATGAGATGGCACATGTATATCAGTACCAACAAAATCTCAATGTATTATATAAAGGAGCGCTGCTACAAAGTGCATATTACCTCAGCTTAAAATACTATAACCCCTATCAATATCGCCTAAGCCAAGCCAAACCTTATTTAAATTACAATATTGAGCAGCAAGGTGACATTGCAAAAGACATTTTTTTAAATAAAATCGAAAATATTATAAAAAAATAATTTGGTAAAATATTTTTTAAAAACCTCATAACCAATTTACAACTCAATAAAATATCAATAATATACAAGAAGTTACTTTTTAAAATTTGTTTTAATTTTTACCAAGCGGTAAATTTATTTTTTCCGCAAAGATTGCACCAGCATATATCTGCGAATAAACATGATTCAGTGCTAGCATCTACATCATTTTTGGTTAAAATACAGAATATTTCTCATTTTTGCATTGCAAAAAAAGTTATATTTTATAATCATTTCTTGATTATTTAGCATTTCGCGATTTGGCTGTTGTGTTTTGTAAAGTACTCACGGTTGAACAATTACAATCATATAAATCAATTTGTTGGGTACCAAACCTATAAGGAATAGGATTTAATTTAAATGAAAAGTTTTAAAATTGCCCTTGCTCAATTCTCTCCTCACATCGGCAATATTGAATCGAATGTTCAGAAGATGATTGATCTTGCCCATGATGCTAAAAAACAAAATGCAGATTTAATTGTATTTCCTGAACTTTCTACAGTGGGTTATCCTGCGGAAGATTTACTGTTACGTCCGAGCCTGACCAAGAGAACGGCACACGCATTTGAGCAATTGAGCCAAGTGAAAGACATTGTCATGGTCTTTGGCTTTGTCAATCAAAATGAACATGGTCATCGATTCAACGCCGCTGCAGTGATGAAAGACGGTCAAATTTTAGGAATCTACAACAAACAAAATTTGCCGAACTACAGTGTCTTTGATGAAAAACGTTATTTCCATGAAGCACATCAACATCTGGTGTTCGAATACCTCGGTCATAAATTTGGCCTGTTGATTTGCGAAGACCTCTGGTCGATTCAAACAGTACAACAGCTGGCACAACTCGAAGTTGACAGTGTCTTGGTGCTCAACGCATCACCTTACGAAGTCGGCAAACCGCAACATCGCACCAATGCGATTAAAGCCGTTGCGAAACAGTTCAATATCAATGTGCTGTATACCAACCAAGTCGGCGGTCAAGATGACTTGATCTTTGATGGCTCTAGCTTTGTGATCAACCGTGATGGTGAATTGGCACTACAAGCCGACAGCTTTAAAGAAGCCTTGTATATCGTAGACTATGATCCAAAATCAAAAGCCTATAGCTCTACGCATCAACCAGTGGTGTTAGAAACCATGGCTGAGATCTATCAAAGCTTGGTGATGGCCACACGTGACTACGTACAACGTTCAGGTTTCCCAAGTGTGATCTTGGGTCTCTCTGGTGGAATCGACTCTGCTCTCACCCTTGCGATCGCCGCAGATGCGATTGGTGCAGACAAAGTTCAAGCCGTGATGATGCCGTATACCTATACCTCACAGATCAGTGTCGAAGATGCTGCTGAACAAGCTAAAACGATGGGCATCACCTATGGTGTGGCGGAGATCCATCCGATCGTCAACAGCTTCATGCAAACGCTGTATCCATTCTTTGGTAATAGCCCTGCGGATGCGACTGAGGAAAACTTACAAGCACGTGCTCGCGGTACCTTGTTGATGGGACTCTCGAATAAATTTGGTTCTTTGGTGCTTTCAACAGGCAACAAATCGGAACTCGCCGTCGGCTACTGTACTTTGTATGGCGATATGGTGGGTGGATTTGCAGTCCTGAAAGATGTCTATAAAACCATCGTGTTTGAACTTGCCAAATACCGTAATAGTTTAAGTGAAACACCGATTATTCCACCGCGCGTGATTAGTCGTCCACCTTCAGCTGAGCTTCGTCCTGATCAAACGGATCAAGATGCACTACCGGCTTATGATGTGCTCGATGCGATCTTGTATGCCTATATCGAGGAAGATCAAAGCCAAGCCGATATTATCGCGAAGGGTTTTGATAAAGCCGTGGTCGAAAAAGTCATCGGCCTCGTAGATCGCAATGAATATAAACGTCGTCAAGGCGCGATTGGACCACGGATTTCGTCACGTGCATTTAGCCGTGAACGCCGCTATCCCATCGTGAATGGTTGGAAAGCAGGTGCCTAACTCTGCCACCCCGGCAGCTTCGGCGCAGCAATTTGCTCAAGCACTTTTGCTTGAGCAAATTGCGTTTTTAAAATCACAACTCTTTCATCCTTCCAAACAACAGCCCAACCCGATTTATATCCATCAGTTTATCGATCAAGTTTATCGCAGTGCCGCGAAGATCGAACTTCAAGACGTCATCCAGCTCGAACAACTGCAAGCCGTAGTTCAAAAATATTGTTTTGAATTGAATCTTGGCGGTGAAATCCTAGAGTTTATCGGCAGTACTGCACGAAAAGTTCATGCGCATATTCTGAGTAATGACACCGCATTTAAACAATTACTCTCTGATGAAAACTTTGAAATCTGGCTGTATAAAATCCTTGAGCTTGAACAAGCCCGACATTATCTACAGCAACAGTTATTAAATAGCCCGCAGATCGCGCAGATCAGCTTACAACTCGCCAATCATATCCTAGAAAAGCACACCCCGTGGTTAGATCAACTGCGTAAGCTCAAACTCGATCAGCATCGCTTTGCTGCACGTGCCTTGAGTTTTTTACAAGACCAACAGCAAAATATCGAACTCAAAATTGAACAGCAGTTAGCCCAAGCGATTTTAAATAACTTTGCAGAAATCGTGATCCTGCCACAGGATGAACTGGCTGATATTGGCCTGCATCTTTGGTCGAGCTTAAAACACAAAAGTTTTAAAGAAAGCTTTGCTCAGTTTGAGGCCATCGATTTTGAAGATTTTTTTGTTTTACTGTACGAGACTTGGAAACAGCTACGCCAAACTGAACTCATCCAAGATTTGGTCTTAGGTTCACTCAACGCTTTCTACCAATACTTTGCAGATAGCGACCTACAATCCCTGCTACACGCTGTCGGCCTCGGCATTGATGATCTATATGAAGAAGCAGACCGCTTCCTGCCGCACATGTGCCGTGCATTGGATCAGCTTGATCTCTTAGATGATATTTTAAAAAGCCTGCTCGAACCGTTCTATCTCAGCCCTCGGACTCAGCAATTGATTCAGGCGCATTATTCAAACAACGCAGACATTGACAATACTTAGAACTTAGGCCAACACCTCAAATACCACGCCACCCGCGCACTAATCCAAGTCCCAGCAAAACTAAACTCAGCAATCAATACGCGGTCTTAGCCCATCAAAGCCCGCCTTAGCCCACCGAAGCCACAACTGACACGATTTAGCGCTGAGCGTGCAATTTACTGCATGCTACTGTCTAGTGGTATTGGCGATATGGTTTTCTGAGATTAAATAAAACTAAATGATTGATTTTTATACGTTATTAAATTTTAGGCAAAAAGAGACCATGCGTTGAGCATGGTCTATAAAAATGGTGGCTATGACGGGATTTGAACCTGTGACCCCAGCATTATGAGTGCTGTGCTCTAACCAACTGAGCTACATAGCCAAAAACTGTGTGCGCATTATCTAAATTTCCAAGCAGTGCGTCAAGCACTTGATCGCACCAATGATCAGACTTTAAACAAATATTTATCAGTTACTTAAATTTCATACAGATTTGGAAGAAATTAATCAAATATCGCTAAAAAAATGCTTTTCAAATCCAACGCGATTGCATCACCGCACCCAACAGCCTCAGCTCGATACTTAAGCTGCTCTGCCTCAACTGCAAACCACGCTTCACATACAAACATAAGCCTGTATAATCCTTAAGCATCAACGCACAAGTTGTTAATTTCGAAATATAAAATTAGTACTTTTAACCCTTATCTATGTCCAATTCATGATGAATAAAAATATCTCAAACCACTTAAGATCTGTAAAAGACATGACATCTTCACATCAACAAACCTTGCCATCGATCTTCTGGTATCGAATCGCAGCTTTGATCATCGATCTTGAATTGCTGACTTTACTCTGCGCTTTAGTCTGCTTAGTATTTGCTGATCATCTCTCCGCCTTTCCGATCCTCAGCACATTAGGGGGTTATAGCGTTTTTATACTTTATTTTGGATTGTTGAACAGCCGCCTCAATCACGGACAGACCCTGGGCAAACGACTACTCAAGATTCATGTACAGAATAAACAGCAACAAGCGCCTGATATTCTGCCTGCCATGCTTCGCGCAGCAATCGCCTGTGCGCCGTTATGCTTGTACGCTCTGGCCGATATGATGACGTCGCCTGCGCTTAAAATGATTTTTATCGCCGTCTTAATCGGTATCACGATTTTAATGATTGGCTTTTTTCTCGTAGACACAGCAACGCATCGTAGCTTCCATGATCTGCTCAGCGCTTCACACGTGTCTCACCGAGCCAAGCTTGATCAAGTGCACAATCAACATCTATCTGAAGCGCCTCAGTTCAACACAACGCCCTCCACGGCGCCAAAAAACATAGCCGCTATACGCTACGTTGCCGTATTGGCTGCACTGCTCCTGAGTTATATCGCGGCGTATATTTGGCTAAAACCAACCTTGATACAGCAACCGCTACCCAAACAAGGTTGGTCGGAGATCCAGACACATCTGCCACAGATCTATCAAATTCAAGCTTATCGCACGCCTATCGACAAAAACACAATACAACAAGACTTTGCATATCCAGCGGATCAGATCGCCGACAGCATTGACTATCGTGTACAGGTGAAAACTCAATCCAACTTACGCAGTTCATTTTTATTGCAGGATTTCACCCAGCAGTTACAGCATTTAAGAGCAGAAGAGCTCCAACACAACAGCATTGAGTATGAGTTTTATACCCGATTTCAGTTTGGGCCGATCATCCAACATCAGGCGCTCTATTTTCAATCCAAATGGGAAGATGGCGAGCTCAAGCTCGCTGCATACTAAGCCACGAATTACGAATTTTAAAAATTTTAAATAAGCGCACAAAAAAAAGACCACGTTAGGAACGTGGTCTATAAAATGGTGGCTATGACGGGATTTGAACCTGTGACCCCAGCATTATGAGTGCTGTGCTCTAACCAACTGAGCTACATAGCCGAAAACTGTGCGCGCATTATCTG
>JASLJB010000134.1 GCA_030152605.1 Acinetobacter sp.
GCGCATTCTTTTCTCTCTTAAATTAATCATGTTGTGCCATTGATTCAGCACAGCCACTTGTTGTGTTGATGTACTTGATTAATTGCATTGTGGTTTTAAAATATGACAAATAAGTGACAATTACATGACGCTTTCATGATCTCACTTAAAAAACTATTGACTGCTTCATACAATCACAACATAAGCTCGAATTGTTATAGCTAAAGTTTTGAAAAGAAAATATTAATGGACAAAATTTTGAGCACCATAAAAAACTCAATCACGCCGCACTTGCTGCTTAAAATTTAAGATCTCGCCAAGACCAAACAGCAAAAAGGCCGCCGAAGCGACCTCTCTCTTGAAACAATAAGCATATGCACAGCAGTCAGGCCGCTTAGAACGGATTCAACAGCACGCCTAGCGCAGCGCCACTCCATGCTTAGCCATCAATTTCTGCAACGACAATAGAGCTGCTTTGTTGCTTAGCCATCAATTGCTGCTACATAGTTGCCTTGTTGAATCGGGCCTTTGATCCGATCCGCCTCAGCCAACACTTGCGTCAGCAAGGCCTTAACGTTGTCTAAGGTGGCGACTGGGCTGAGTGTGGTCATTTTCAATGACTGCACTTGGCCGACTTTGGTCACACCAATATTGGCCTCACCACGTGCAAACAGTTCATCTGCGACGTTTTGATTCAGGGTATCGAGTAATTCAACTGGATAGCCTTGTGGCACCACACGGAACAATACAGAAGCAAATTGCGGTTCAAGCAGTAACTCTAAACCTGGAGTGGCTTGGATATAATCCGCGACTTCACGGGTTAGCTTCACCCCATGATCGATCATCGAGCCATATAGGGTTTCACCTAGGGCTTCGACCGTCATCCACAGTTTCAAGGCATCAAAGCGCCGCGTAGTTTGCAGTGACTTCGACACCAAGTTCGGCACACCATGCTCTTCATCATAGGCAGAGTTGAGATACTCCGCTTCATAATGCATAAAGCGATAGTTGGCTTCGTCTTTCAATAAGAAAGCGCCGCATGAAATGCTTTGGAAATAGTGCTTATGGAAATCCAAAGTCACCGAATCCGACAATTCCAAACCAGACAACATCTCACGATGTTGGTTGGACAGAATCAACGCCCCACCCCATGCTGCATCGATATGCATCCATGCGCCATATTGGTTGGTGATGTCACGCACTTGATGCAATGGATCAATCGCCCCCGCATCCGTGGTGCCTGCTGTCGCCACCACACAGGCGACGATTTTGCCTTCATCCTGTAGATGTGCCATGGTTTTTGCCAAAACATCCACATCCATTTGCGCATATTCATTGACGGGTACAGTGACTACCGATTGGAAGCCCATACCCATCATGGCCATGTTCTTTTGCACAGAGAAATGTGCGTTTTCAGAACAGATCACTTTGACTTTTTTTAGCGCGTCGCTTGGAATACCATCACGCTGTACAGACCACGGTTTGCCGTTTTCGTCTGTCCAATGTTTGGCAATACAGGCATCACGTGCCAAGAGTACGCCCATCAAGTTGGACTGTGTCCCACCTGAGGTAAATACACCGGCTTGACCCGCACCATAGCCGACTTTTTGACGTAGCCAGTCGATCAACTGCACTTCCATCAACGATCCTGCTGGGCTTTGATCCCAAGAGTCCATCGATTGGTTGGTGGCATTGATCAAGACTTCAGCCACTTGACTGACGACCATGGTCGGACAATGCAAATGTGCCAAAGAGTGCGGATGATGCACTTTTAAACTTTTGTTTAAGAATAGATCCACAGCGCGTTGCAGTGCAGCCTCTACCCCTAAGCCTTGTTTGGAGGCATTGAATGAAATTACGTTACGCAGTTCTTTAATACTGCCGCCGGTATACATTTTGTCGTCTTGCAACCATGCAGCAACGGATTTTACCGCCGCATCCATCGCTGACGTATAGTCAGCAATGGATTGAGCATCGTTGCAGAGCAACGCTTTACGATGTTCTGCAAAATCGATCATGAGTTAAGCGCCTCGCACTGCGATCAGTGCTTGAGCGAGTGCTTTCTTGAAGCGAGCAATCACTTCTACGCATTCGTCTTGGGTAATGATCAGTGGACAAAGTAAACGAATCACTGTTCCACCACGTCCGCCTTTTTCAAGCAGCAACAAGTTGTCGAAGCATGCGGATTGGATCGCTGCAGCCAACTGTGAATCTGCAGGATAAGCACCTAAGTGATTGGCAGCTTGACGTTCATCGACGATTTCAATCCCGATCATCAAACCACGACCACGAACATGGCCGATACATGGGAATTCTTGTGCGAGTTTATTTAACTCAGCTTGTAGGAACTCACCACGTAAGCGTGCATTTTCAGCCAAACCTTGTTCACGAATAGTGTTCAAGGTCGCAAGACCTGTGCCCATCGCCAATTGGTTACCACGGAAAGTACCGGTATGACCCCCTGGCTGCCAAGCATCAAACTTACGTTTGATCCCGAGTACCGCCAGCGGCAAACTACCACCGACTGCTTTCGACATCACCACCACGTCTGGCTCAATACCCGCTTGTTCAAATGCAAACATTTGACCTGAACGTGCAAAACCCGATTGAACTTCATCTAAGATCAACACAATGTTGTGGCGCTCAGTGACTTCACGGATTTTTTGTAGCCATTTGATCGGCGCACTGACCACACCGCCTTCACCTTGAATCGCTTCAAGAATCACAGCAGCCGGCTTGGTTACACCGCTTTCGACATCTTCAATAAATTGTTCAAAGTAATAGGTCAGCGCATCCACACCCGCTTCACCACCGAGACCCAATGGGCAACGGTATTCGTGCGGATACGGCATAAACTGTACCCCTGGCATGAGGTTATTGACGGCATTCTTGGCACTCAAGTTACCCGTCATCGCCAATGCGCCGTGAGTCATGCCGTGATAGCCACCTGAGAAGCTAATCACAGAGGCACGACCAGTATAGGTCTTCGCGAGTTTAATCGCGGCTTCAGTCGCATCTGCACCAGATGGACCACAAAATTGTAAGCAATACGCCGACTGACCACCGGGTAAGTAAGCCAATAATGCTTCAGTAAAAGCGTCCTTTAATGGAGTAGTTAAGTCCAAAGTATGTAAAGGAATACCGCTAGTTAGGGTATCTTGAATACTTTGAATGACCGCAGGATGATTATGGCCCAATGCCAATGTTCCTGCCCCAGCTAAACAATCTAGGTACTTGGTACCTTCAACATCGGTAACCCAACACCCTTGAGCTTTTGCGATTGCAAGTGGCAATTTACGCGGATAACTACGAACATTCGATTCCATCTGACTTTGGCGAGTCAGGTAGTATTCGTTGCTGGAAGTGGTGGCAGGGTTTACAGAAGTAACGCTCATATCGAATTACCATCTCTGATATGGG
>JASLJB010000033.1 GCA_030152605.1 Acinetobacter sp.
AGCTGCAATTTTGGAAGCGCGTAAACACGCTGAACAATTGCTTGCCAATCAAAAGAGCGATTTGGACTCCGCGGCTGCGCTTGCTGCATTAGCAGAAACTGCAGCTCAGCTTGATACAATTCGTAAAATCAAAAACCGTGCTCAATAAGCCAGTTTGAGATTGAACGAGAAAAAATAGCCACCGTCAGGTGGCTTTTTTTTATTTTTACAAACCTGTATTGGTGATAATCTACTGATGCCTTTTAAAACAACTTATAGACCACATCATGATGCAACTTATTGAGCAAGAACCACATTTCTGGGAACTTTATCAGCAGGATCAACAGTATTTTCTGGGAATTGCGGTGGATATGAGCTCAGTGGTGACCTGTTGGGATTTGGTGCTGAGTGCAGATCAAATTCAGGACTATCAAGCTCAAGGGCGGAGCAGCATTGAAAATATCGCCAAGTGCATCACGGCTGCCGCGTATAAAGGGGATTTTTCCGAACTAGAGCGCAATAAGGCGTCAGCTGCTGAACAACACGCCATGCAAGCCACTTATCGGGCTTGGCGTCAAAGTCAGCACTAAACTGACAGGCGCAAAAAAAGGAAGCTCGAAGCTTCCTTCTGTATTTGATCTAGCCGTGGGCTTAGGGTGCTGCATCGACTTGATCTGCTGGCGTCATGCTTGCGGCAGTCGAGATCACAGATTGCTCATCATGTTCGACCACCTGTTGGCTACTGGCCGGTGCGGTCGTTTCCTGTGTTTTAGTTTCATTTTCACTTTCTTTTTTACTGCAGGCGCTCACAGCGAGTGCGGTGAGGATCACGCCGAGCGTGAGGATGGGTTTGAGCTTAAGCATGTGAACAATCCTATTGATATTAAAAGTTATGCTGCGTAAATCATCAATGCAAATATTGGCACAAGATAAATAAAAATACAGTCCGTTTTTTATTACAAAACTAAAAATAACATGAACTCATATTTGAATGAACTTTCCAGTTCGCCCATGGAATTCATCACCGCCCATATTACAGCTGAGAGATTAAACGAGATAAAAAACGCACTGATGGTTGGTGGTATTTAATAACAAAAACAAATTCTTGAGTTAAATATTAAATTGAATATTTAGTTTTTAAAATTTATTGAATGTAAATTCTTAAAGTTGAAATATTTTTTTGCGTAAATACACATGATCAAACTTAAAAATAATGAGAATGATGATGTTAGAAATCTATATGGTGGTTGGCTTTGTGCTTGCTGCTTATTCAATTGTCGCCAATGATGCAATTCAAACCTTGGGTACATTTATTTCATCCAATAGCAAACGCCCGTGGTGGGTATTGTGGCTATTTGCCAGTAGTGTTTTGATTGTGGTGCTGTTTTATGGTTGGTATAGCTCGGGAGTGGGGGATGCCTCCTATCAACGTTTGGATAAAATTCCCTTTCCTGAAAATGGCCTGAACTGGCTGTATATCATTCCACCGATCGTGATCCTGATTTTGACGCGATTTTCTATCCCGGTCAGCACCACCTTTTTGGTCCTCACTATATTCGCGCCGAGTAGCTTAGGTTCGATGTTGACCAAGTCACTGATGGGTTATGCGGTGGCTTTCGTGGTGGCGATCTTGTTATATCGCTTTGTAATCAAGCGTATGACGGAATACTTTGATCGAACCACGGGTCAGCCTGCTGCAAGTTATTGGATTGGACTGCAATGGTTAGCGACTGCATTTTTATGGAGTCAGTGGCTGATCCAAGATTTGGCCAATATCTTTGTGTATTTGCCACGTGAAGTCTCCTTGAATTGGATGCTATTTGCGGTCTTGGTCTTTGTCACCTTGCTCGGCATGATTTTTTATCGCAGCGGTGGCGCGATTCAAAAAATCGTCACCAGCAAAACCGGCACTACGGATATTCGTGCAGCCACCATTATTGACTTTATCTACGCGATTATTCTGTTGATTTTCAAAGAGTGGAGCAATGTACCAATGAGTACCACATGGGTATTCTTGGGTCTATTGGCCGGTCGAGAATTTGCCATTTCGATGCATATGTTTAAACCATCGATATCTGAAACGGCGAAGATCGTGCGTCAAGATGCAGTCAAAGCGGCCTTTGGTCTGGCGGTCAGTGTGTTGCTGGCCTTGAGTCTGCCATGGCTCTATCAAATGATGCTGTGATGATGATCTGATAAAAAAATCAGCAGATTGATCTGCTGATTTTTTTTTGATGTTTCATTTCTGTTTTACGGTTGCCTGGCTCAAGTGTCTGGCTCTGCATTGGGATCGGGGATGATCAGGGTGGCCAGTTGTAACATATCAAATTGAATATTATCCAATTGCGCCTGTATCTTTTCGATGTTCTCACGATTCATTTCGATGCTGCCATTAATCAGCGGTGTTTTCAGTGCTTGTTGATTGAGTTGCAAAATCTGACGGCGGATGCTCTCGACTTCTTGAGATTTGAGCTTAAGCCCTTGTAGGGATTGGTTTAAGGCTTTGAGTTGTAGTTTGATTTGATCCACGCTTTGTTTGAGGTCGGCGCTATCGGTACTGTCGAGGGCTTGCTCTAAGTCATTTTGGCTTTGCTTAAGCTGTTGAATATAGCTGCCAGATTGTTGCTGCATCATGGCGACATCACGCACGATATACAGCATATTGCCGCTTTGGTAGCCACTGAGTTTTTGATCCGTGACTGAGTTGTTGTGCTGTGTATTCATTTCAGATTCGGGATCTGCCGAGGCCGTTGCATCGTCGGGCGATGGTGAACATGCCGCTAAACTCAAACTGATCGCAACCGCTGCACATGCCGCAATATGTCGCCGCATACGCGTTTGCATCGAGTATAAAACCTTGGAATACATCATCAAAATACAACTCAGATTAAGACAGAGGATCACTATAAATCTGAAATGTGTAAA
>JASLJB010000060.1 GCA_030152605.1 Acinetobacter sp.
AAACAAAGCCAGTCAAGATATGACTGGCTTTGTTGATTTTAGAGGTGCAACCCATGCGCAGATTAGACCGCAGTCGTCGCGCCATATTGGGTATTGAGATAGTCAACGATCTTTGCAGACTCAAACAACTGCACGCCCGTATTCGGGTCCACCAAATAAGGCACCTGAATATCCTGCGCCTGACGTCCCATGACACGCACCACCTGCTCACGTTTACCACCTGCAAGCGGATGATATGCACCAGGCTTGAGTCGCAGAACCGCAGGCCCTTGATCTTGCCACCATTCTTTGGCGACATTATGAAAAATAAACGGCAACTCCAACTCCGTACACAGCGCACGCACCACGCGGGTATAAGGACTGGCTTCAAAACCCCACAGCTCAAGTAACTGTGGCGGTGCAGCACGGTTCTGAATTTTCTTATTGATCCAAACCCCACGTGCCGCATTAATCAGTGTGCCCGCAAAAGCCACATAAGGGATTTTTGGATAATGCTGATAAGACTTCGGCGTGTGACCTGTTGCGCCATAGTGCTGAAACAAATAGTCAATGATGGCTTGAGACTCGTATAACATCTGGCCGGTGTTATCATCGACCAAGAACGGGAATTGCATTTTTCCGCCCAATTGTTTGACCTGTTGACGATAATGCGTCCCACCTTTAGGACAAGGATAGACCACATAATCCAAGTTCAATAAGGTCATGACTTCACGCACACGACGACAAAACGGTGAACCCTCGAACTCATACAGCTTGAGCAGATGCTCAGCTTGTTTGGGATGTGGTGTCCCCATCATCCCCCGCCCACCTGCTGTCATCGAAGACAGTAATGCTTGAACCACTTTGATTTGATGACGCAGCATGACATGATTCCCTATATTTAGTATCCCTATAGATATTGATCCATCCGCTTGAATACGGCGCTTGGATCGACTTAGTCGACGAGTTTCTGTTTAGATACCACGATACCGTTGTTGTCGGCATAGAGATAATCACCAGAAATGAAATGTACGCCACCAAAATATAAAGGAATATCAACTTCGCCTATGCCTTGGCGATGACTTTTTCGCGGTATTGAGGCCAATGCATGTACGCCTAAGTCCAATTCAGCGATCGCATCTACATCACGCACGCAACCATAGATCACCACCCCATTCCAATGCTGTTTGACCGCAGATTCAGCGATCATATCGCCCATCAGTGCACAGCGCATCGAAGCACCGCCATCGACCACCAGCACTTTACCTGTGCCATCGGTGGCCAACAGCTCTTTCACTCGTGAATTATCCTCAAAACATTTCACCGTCACGATTTGCCCTGCGAAGCTTTTACGTGCGCCATAACTATGAAAGAACTTGCCATCTAAGGATGGGGTCAGGACTTGAATCTCCAGTTCTGGATGATCATCGAGTAAATCACAGGTCACAAAAGTAGCCGAGCTCATGCTGAATTCTCCTTACTAAGTTTAAAGCAGGTTATTGTTAAGCTTGTTGTATGAACAAATTATCATAAATTTCAAAATTTTCGCTTTGCTTTTGCGCAGCTTGGACTAAAGCCGCAGCCACCTGCGCCGCACTAATCGGTTTATAGCGAAACTGTTTTGGTAAAATCATCGCGATCTTGGTGTAAATGCGCTGCCCAATATCCTCTAAACGACGTTGCTCCTGACGCTTGCCCAATAACAATGAAGGTCTCAGGATAGAGACTTTATCCAACTTGAGCTGTTCGATGCTGTGTTCCAACTCACCTTTGACCCGATTGTAGAAAAACCGCGACTTAGGATCAGCCCCCATCGCACTGATCAACAAGTAATGTGTATGACTGCCTTGCAAGAGCGCCGCAAAGTGCAGATTGATCTTATAGTCGATTTCATAAAACACCATCTGACTTCCAGCCTTGGCCAACGTGGTGCCCAAACAGCTAAAGGCATGGCTATAGCCTTGAACATCCTCGAGATTCAACTGCAAAAAATCAGAACTCAACTGCTGTTTGACCTTTTTTAACTCAGCCAACTGCGGATCATAGTGACGCACCACTGCGGTAATTTGGCGGCATTCTTCGCGCTGATTGAGCCGTTCCAACAAACAACGTCCCACCAAACCTGTTGCACCGATGACGATAACTTTTTCGAGTTTATTAGACATTTTTTAAACAATCTCCGTGACTTATCACTAATCTAAGCTTTTATAAGCACTATTTCTGCCACTAAATGGCGATGGAAGCATCACAAGACTTGACTTCGCTGCTATGTTTAATCACAATATGGCACTTGTTTACGGGCTGGTGACAATGCTTCTGATGTTGTTTCAGATGCACTTTCAGCCCGCCCAGACCAACCAATTTCAAGGAGTGCACGAGTGGCAAACTCTGCTCAAGCAAAAAAACGTGCTCGTCAAAATGTGAAAGCACGTAAACACAACGCAAGCTTGCGTTCTATGGTTCGTACTTATATCAAACGTACTATCGCTGCAATCGCTGCTGGTGATTATGCTGTTGCAACAGAAGCATACACTAAAGCAGTACCTGTAATCGACCGTATGGCTGATAAAGGCATTATCCATAAAAACAAA
>JASLJB010000063.1 GCA_030152605.1 Acinetobacter sp.
AGCGTATAAAACGCATTAAAAGTTAATTCCATGATTCAATCCATCAAATATGATTAAATGCTTTTATTCTGTAGTCTTATTTAAGCTTCAATATCAATTAATATTTAAGTAAATTAGAACAAAACGTTAACTGATTAAAAAAATAAAGCCACACAACAAAAAGACCGACATAAAAACCCATAGCCATACACATGTACTTAAAGCAGACCACTAAAAAGTGGTTCCAAAAACAATGCATCAAAGTGCGTGTTTCCTAGGTCTATGGACAACCTTAATTGCTCAGTTTGGCCTGAGATTAAAATTGAATACCTTGCTCGTGATCTGCTCAGACAAATCTTCAAACTGGTGGATGAGCGATAAATTCAATTTTAAGCTCCTTTGCATCATGGTGTTTTATGAGAAGACTTCAGATGAAGATGACTAAGCGTGTTCTGCCTAATGCTTCAAACAGAATATTTTGAAAGCGCACATTATGCAGAAATTTTATTATATTGCTTTATTTTTTTACAAAATAGCGAATTTATGTCTAATTTTCAGCCAGTCTTTTGATGATTTACTCCAAGCATTCGACTTTAGTTTTATAGATCACATCTATAATCGCAAATGTATATCCATTTACTAATCAACTTGGCCAAAAATATTCAAGCCTGCACACGGTATATTTTTACTCCACCAAAGCGGTATTACTCAGCTCATCCAGGATTTATTCAGTCAACCGAAAACAAAAAAAACCGAAGTCTGCACTTCGGTTTTTTAAACATCACATGCGCCAATGCAAATGGCGCATCAGAAGGACTTAGAAATCGTATTTTGCCATCACGCCAACACGGCTATCACGACCAATGCGATCATCTACTGTTTCACGCTCACCGTAAACATATTCAGCACCCAAGGTAATCGGTTTGACTGGGTTATAGAACACGTTTAACCAACCTTGTTGCAAGCTGTCATTTTTGTTTGCAGTTTTTGCTTGGTTGTCATAGAACATTGCACCATAGCCGATGTTGGTACGCAGTTGCGGATTGATCTTATAGGTTGCACCCACACTGACTGCATCCAAATCAACCAAGTCGATATCTTTGCGTGCTGTGTCTACCGTATAGGCATCAGCGTTATACAGCATATATTTGTTATCGCCCTTAAGATGGGTATAGTCTGCAGTCACAGAGAATTGATCAGTAAACTTATACTTGGTACCAACTGCTAAGCCCCAGCTAAATTCAGTTTGATCGTTATACTCTTTACCTGCCTCACTGAGACGCGCACGAGTTTCTTGAATCAAAGCACGTGCAGTCACTACACCGTTTTTGTCATCAAAGTTGTGTTTCACTTGAGCAGTTGCGGTTGGCAGACGGTTGCTGCTGTTGCCCTGCTCTAAACCAAACATCAACTTAGTGTCAGTATCGAGTGCGTGGCTATAACGCACCATTGGCGTACGGTAAGTCCCGATCCCGAGTGCTGCGTTGAAATCCAACATTTCAGGCTGTGAATCGCCAGAAAGGAACGACGATGTGGTTTGACCGATCAACCAGTTGTTATAGTTCAAGTAAGCATGACGAATACGCACGGTGTCGTTACTCGAACCACCACGGAAATCAATCTCAACTTTACCGTTCACATCTGCATCTTTAACCGGCGCGACAAAGTCTAAACCGATACGCGATGTGGTCACAGTGCTATCAAAACGATCTTTGTTTGGATTGACCACACCATTGTCAGCCACACCATTGAGATCTACCGCATTGATACGGTTAAAGATCCCGTTACCACCTTTGGCTTGATAGCTGGCATCTGCACGTACGAAACCATACAGATTCACGTTTGAACCCGCTTTAGACTTTAACGAAGCCAGCGGCGATGCTGCTGATGCAACAGCTGGTGCTGCAGCAACTTGTACAGGCTGTTGTTTCGCTTGTTGAATTTGAACTTGTTGCTGTTGTTGGACTTGCTGCTGTTGCAGAATCATTGCTTTCAATGCTTGAACTTCGTCACGCAGCTGTTGAATTTCTTGCTTGTCTGTCGCAGCGTGGACTGAACCTATCATCAGCGTCGTGACAGCCAGCACTAAGCCCTTTTTAAAAAATTGACGACCTTGAATTTGACGCATTAATAAAACTCCTAGATTTATAATCGATACATCCATGCATGCCTGATCATTCAAATCCAAACATGATTTAAAAAACCACTCACTCCGTTTTGCGGAGGATCCAACTGATACCCCAAAAAACTTTGATCTAACATGCTTTTAGTAAAATGTAATGACAGCAAAAAAGATTAAAGTAAAAAAATATTTCACAAACAAGCTTAATTTAACAATTTATTGATACGTTTTAAAATCAAATTTCATCTTAATAGATAGAATTAAATGTGCTATTTAGAATAACAATAAAATATTTTTATAAAAAATAATAACTTAATAAATTATAGATCAGCGCATGCACCGACCACATACGACCATCGTATAGGTTCAAAAGCATATTTCTGGATATTTTGAAATATGCCTCCTTCTATTCAACATGCATGCAAGCATCGATGATTAACTTTTATTTATCCGTCTTTTAGCTGCATCGCGATGAGATTTTTACGTAATACAGCAATCGCGATCAACCCCAGACTGGTAAAGCCAAGCATCAATATGCTCATATTCAACAAGGCATTCCAGTGCATGAAATTCAACACCACCCCGCCCAGCAAACCACAGGCAAATTGCATACTGCCCATTAAGGCACTCGCAGATCCAGCACGTGCACCTTGTTTCGACATTGCCAAGGCCATCGCATTCGGTCCAGTAAAACCAATCCCTGCCACAGCCATAAACAGCCCCAACATCACCACGCCGAGTGACGCTGCATCAAACACCGCAGCCAATAGGATCAGCAATGCGCCACTGCACTGAATCAGCCCACCCAAGCCCAAGCGTCGATCGATCGACACCCGATCCACCAAACGTTTATTCAGTGAAGAAAACAAGATGATCCCAAAGGCATTCAGCGCAAAAGCATAAGCAAACTGTTGTTGACTCAGGCCATAAAGATCCATCAATACCGCAGAGGCCGAACTGATATAGCAAAACATGGCTGCGCCACTTAAACAGCCCGCCAACATGGGCAAGCGAAAGCTTTTGTCTTTGAAGATCTTGGCATAGAGTTTCAGCACTTGGCTGGCATTGAGTTGCACACGTTGCTCAAGCGCCAGCGTCTCTTGAAAAAAGAAATGTACACAGAACAGACAGAATACACCGATCAGCATTAGCAACACGAAAATCGCCTGCCAAGCAAAGAAATGTAACATCCATGCACCCAAAATCGGTGCCACGATCGGCGCAATCCCCATCACCATCATCATGCTAGAAAAAGCCTGTGCAGATCCTTGCACATCCAGACAGTCTCGAATCGCAGCACGTGCGATCACCACACCAACACAACCGCCCAAGGCTTGTAACACCCGTGCTGCAATCAGCAAGTGCGCATCACTGGCATAAACACAGAGTAAACTGGCCAGTGCAAACAGCGCCATGCCAAAATACAGTGGTTTTTTGCGACCGATCCGATCGCTGATCGGCCCATAAATCAACTGTCCAAGTGCCAGCCCGAGGAAATATGCAGGCACACTATTGGCCATGATTTGCGTGCCGACACCAAAGTCTTGTGCCATCTGTGGCAGCGCCGGCAAGTACATATCAATCGACAGCGGTCCCAGTGCGGTAAACAAAGCCAGCAACATAATCCAACGCATGCTGTACTGCGGTTGTGTTTTTTCGATGCTCATAGATTTCTTGGTTATTTTCACGACATTGAATCAAGACAAGTTTACACCGACGTAGTATGATTTGTGCTGAAATTAGCAAGACCAAATTCTGCACTGAATGGGCGTTATTTTGTCGCTCGATGAGGGTGTCATCCGCCCTGAGTTTGGCTTAAAAACGCATTGACGCTTAAAAGGACCCCTACTTGAACAGTTGGCTGACACGCATCAGTAAAGTGACCTATAACAGTTCATTTATGTACAGCATTCGCATGTTGATCGCTTTTACCGGAACTGCTTTTGTTCCTTATCTGCTGGATCAACAATTGCTCACCATTCCACTGACCTTGGGCGTGGTGGCTGCAGGTTTGAGTGATATCGACGATCGCTTCTCGGTGCGAATCATGAATCTGATCTATACCTACATCGGATTTTTTATCACCGCCGCCTCGGTACAACTGCTGTTCCCCTATCCTTTTGTGTTTGCGATTGGTCTGATTGTTTCTTGTATCTTCTGGATCTTACTCGGCTCACTCGGTCGGCGTTATGCCACGATTTCCTATGGATGTTTGGTGATCTCGGTCTATACCATGTTGGGCGCGCATCTGTATGAGCAATGGTATATGCAACCGGCGTTACTGGTCATCGGTGCAGCCTGGTATGGCGTGATCGCCACCATCAGTTTTTTACTGTTTCCGGTCCGCCAAGTTCAAGACAAGCTTTCAAAAAGCTTTTCCTCACTCGGGCACTTTTTGTATGCCAAATCCAATCTGTTCGATGTGGATATGACTGCACAAAGCTATCAACACAGCATGATTAGCCTGTCGATGGAAAACGCCAAACTGATCGCCAACTTTAATGAAATGAAAACGGCACTGCTGACCCGACTCAAGGGTGACCGCGGTCAACGCGATACCCGGGCCAGTTTGCAGTATTATTTTGTCGCCCAAGATATTCATGAACGTGCCGACTCCGCGCATATCGACTATCAAGTTTTGGCCAAAGTCTTTGAACACAGTGATATTTTATTTCGATTTCAACGTATCTTGTCGCTACAAGGCAAAGCCTGTCATGACCTCAGCGAGAGTATTTTAAAGCGACAAAACTATAGTCATAACCCACGTTTTAAGGCAGCTTTTAACAATCTGCGCAAGTCACTAGAAAAACTCAGACTCGATCCCAACTATGACCAAAACTGGGTCAATGCCTTGTTTTCTCTTTATCAAAATCTGAAATCCATCGACGTACAACTGCGCAACTTAGAAACTGAACGTCACCTGAGTTTGGATAAAAATAAATACATCGAACAACAACTCAAAGATGATGATCTCAAAGGTTGGGATGATATTTTAGTCCGCATCAAACAAAACTTAAGTCCAGAGTCAGTGCTGTTTCGGCATGCAATCCGAGTCTCGGTGGTGATGCTGATCGGTTATCTATTTATTCAAGTCACTGATATTCAATACGGATATTGGGTCTTACTCACCGCACTCTTTGTCAGCCAACCCAACTTCAACGCCACCAAGCGTCGCTTGCGCCTACGCATCTGGGGCACCTTGGCCGGGATTATCTTGGGCTTTGCGATCCTATATTTTATCCCCTCGGTCGAGGGTCAGTTGGTGATGCTGATCATCAGTGGGGTGTTGTTTTTTGATCTACGCAGTAAACAATATGCACAGGCCACGGCCTTTATCACCATCTTGGCCTTGATCAACTTTAACCTGGATGGCCTTGGCTTTAGCGCGGCCATCCCTCGCTTTACCGATACCATCATCGGCTGTGCCTTGGCCTGGTTTGGGGTCAGCTTTATCTTTCCGGACTGGAAGTTTCGACGCCTGCCGCGCACGATTCAGCGCGCGCTTGAGGCGCAGTGTGCTTACTTGGCCGAAGTGGTCGAGCAATACCATCATGGGCGCAACAACAGTTTGAACTATCGTGTGGTACGTCGCAGCGCACACAATACCGACGCCGATGTCGCCTCCCTGATCTCGACCTTGGTGACTGAGCCGGACTTTGATCCGATGCAAAAGAACTTGGCCTTTGAGTTCCTGTGCCTAAACCATACCTTTATTAGTTATATTGCAGCGCTGGGTGCACATCGGGAAAAAATCCAAGACCCTCAAGTCTTAACCCTACTAGATCAAGCACTTGATGACATTCAGGGCGCTTTATTACGTGATGAAATGCCTGACGTCAGCACGCTGAACTTGCTGCAAGAGGTGCGTCAACGTCTTAATCAGTCGGATGATTTATCCTCTAAGTCGTTAATTGTGTTGCAACAACTGGCGCTAATGTTCACTGTTTTAAAACAACTCAGCACGCTTAAACAAAGCTTAAGTTACGACCCCAATGAACAAAGTACTGAATTTGCCCCACTTTAAGCATATTTTGCAGCGCTTAAATGATAGAATCTGTTCACAGCCGCATTTGATTTAATGCTAAACTCTGCCGAGTTTCACTCACTTTTTTATTGTTGATGTTATGACTGCCAAGAATCTTTACGCTTATACCTTAAAGCCTGTACCTTATGAAATTACCGAAGCTGAGCAACGTCATGCACAGCTGCTCATTTGGCGCAGCACCAATAAAATCAGCATGAAAGCATGGATCATCATGGCGGTGATTGTATTGCTTTCTATTGTTGGCATTATCTTCATCCATAACTACTCGACCATTATCTTTTGGGTCGCGATCGTCGCGGTGATCCTGTTTATCTTGGGACGCAAGTATGGTTTAGAGTGGTATGTCAAACGCAAAATGCGTGAATTTCCAGTTCAGGAAGCCCAAGGCATCAAACTCGGGGTACAACCGAATGGCATCGTGATGCGCCAGCAAATGGGCGTACAACAAGGTGTGGGTACCATCGCGTGGAAAGACATTTATGAGTGGTATAACACGCCAGATTTTATGTTGGTCAACTTTAAAGTCAAAGGCCAACAAGGCGCGTATATCCTGCCGAAACGTATGGATAGCAAGGACTTCCCTTTTAGTACAATTCGCAAACATTTAAACGAAAGCGTGGGTGCTGCTAAGGCGCTATAAAGCTTGCTACAGCAGACTCACAACAACCTCCTTTCTAGGAGGTTTTTTTATGGCCAGTGATTTTTGCGACTAACATCAAATTAAAAGTAGATAAACTCATTTGATCAGATCACCACATTAAATACATAGCACAGCGCAAATAAAATCAAAAAAGTATGAATGATAATGAGAATGTCTATTATCTACAAAATCTTCAGTTATACTGTGCCGATCACAAAACTAACGCCAAACATCGTCATGTTCAAAAAAACTTTTTTCCAAGTCCATTGGTTTTTAGGGATAACAGCAGGTCTGATCCTCTCTCTCATGGGTGTCACCGGCGCCATCTACTCCTACGAACAACAAATATTAAAATGGCTCAACCCAGCGAGTTATCATGTGACTGTCCCTGCGACAGCAAAACTCAACCCCAATGAGATCTATCAGCACTTTCACAGCACCCGTCCTGAGATGCAGATCAATACCATCAGCATCGCACATGATCCAAGCGAATCGTCAAGCATCAATATCGTCAAAGAAGGCGCGCGCAAGGGACAGAACATTCTGATCAACCCCTACTCTGCTGACATCCTACCTGAGATTAAAGGTCGTGATTTCTTCCAGTTTATCCAACAGTTGCATCGCAACTTAACCGTGGGTGAATGGGGCAAGCAGATTACCGGTGCCAGTACCCTGATGTTGATCTTCTTTGTGCTCAGTGGCATCTATTTACGCTGGCCAAAAAAGCACACTTTAAAACAATGGCTTGCAATAAAACCCAAGCTCAAAGGCCGTAGTTTCCTCTGGGATTTACATGCCGTGGTCGGCACTTGGGTAATCCTGTTCTATCTGGTCTTGGCATGTACCGGTCTCTATTGGTCCTATGACTGGTGGCGTAGCGGCATGTTTAAAGTGATGGGCGTGACACCGCCACCCCAAGAATCATCAGCCAAAGCCCCCAATCGTGATAAAAACAATTCATCTAAAAACAATGGCGCCGAAAACAATGGCACCAAAAACAATAAAGCCAAATCAGATCAAGCACAGCGCATCAACACGGATCAAGTCAGTGTAGCGCTGCAACAAAGTTGGACTGGGGTCAATGCACAACTCGGGCGTGCTTACTCCAGTATGACCCTATCTGTACCGAAAAAAGCAGATGGACGCTTAGAGATTAGTTTTGTTGATGCAACACCACAACATGAACGCGCACGTAACAAAGCCGTGTTCAACTATCAAAACAATACACTCGAAGATGTTGAGTTATATGAAGATAAAAAGCTCAATGAAAAAATCATGAGCAGCATGCTGCCAGTGCATCGTGGCAGTTTCTTTGGTACTGTGGTGCAGTTTATGGTGATGCTGGCCGCGCTGTGTATGCCGCTGTTTTTTATTACCGGCTGGATGCTTTACCTCAAGCGTCGCAAACAAAAGAAACTGACCCTCGCAGCGAAAAACGGCCATGCCATCCTGCAAGCCGATCCAAATGCCAAACACTGGTTAATCTGCTATGCCTCACAAACTGGGGTCGCGGAACAATTGGCATGGCGCACCTCAAGCAGCCTGCAAGAAGCGGGACATGCGGTTCAGGTTAAATCCGTACAACAACTCAGTCGCGATGATCTACAGCAGGCCACGCAGATTCTGTTTGTTGCGAGTACCTATGGCACTGGAGAAGCACCGGATCTGGCCAGTAGCTTTGAGAAGAAAATCCTCAACCCCGCGACGGTACTGGATCTTAGTCATCTGCACTATGCGGTACTGGCTTTGGGCTCCAAAGAATATCCGGACAGTTATTGCAGCTTTGGTCATCGTATCGATCAATTCTTCAAGCGCAATCAGGCACAGGCCTTGTTTGATCTGATCGAAGTCGACAATGGCAGTGATGCCGATATTCAACAATGGAATCATGCCCTTGCCCAAGTCACTCAGCTTGAGCTACTGGATATGAACATCGAAAAAGTCTTTGATACTTGGCAACTTAAGCAGCGTGATCTACTCAATCCCGATAGTTTAGGCGCCCCTGCCTACAACATCGAACTGCAAGCAACACATGATGCAGTGTGGCAAGCGGGTGATATTGCTGAGATTCAACCAGAAAATAGTCACCAAGCGATTGATGCATTTTTAGCGACCCACACCATCAGCACCGATCCACAATTCAATCGTGCAACACTACAGCAACAACTGCGGAATCGTGATTTGCGCGCTGGATTCGATACCCCGATCACCGCTCAAGAGTTGCTGGCGCAATTACCGATCCTGCCTACCCGAGAATACTCCATCGCCAGTCTACCCACGCAAAAATGTCTACGCCTCGTGGTCAGACAAAAAAGCGATGCTGCTGGCGAATTAGGACTTGGATCGGGTTGGCTTACGGCACACACGGCATTTGAGGATCGCATTCAACTGCGGATTCGCAATAACAGCAGCTTCCACCTCATCGATGACAATCGCCCGATTATCTGTATCGGCAACGGCACCGGTATCGCAGGCTTGATGAGTTTGATTCATGCCCGTGTACAGGCCGGCTACACCGAGAACTGGTTGATCTTTGGTGAACGTCAACGTGCACATGACTTCTTCTATCAAGATACCTTGCAGACTTGGCTTGAAACACAGATGTTGCAACGTCTGGATCTGGCTTTTTCGCGTGATCAGGCTGAAAAATACTATGTGCATCATGTGTTACGCCAACATGCAGAAACGCTAAAAGCATGGATTGAGCAAGAGGCAGTAATCTATGTGTGCGGCAGTATTGAAGGCATGGCCAGTTGTGTGGAGCAAGCCTTGATCGATATCTTAGGTGAAACACGACTCGATCAATTACGCCAAGAAGGACGCTATCGTCGAGACGTTTATTAAGCAAGTGTATTCAGCCATTTGCTCAAATAAGCGACGAATCAAGCGCTGAGTATCACCGACTGAACGCAGCAGCAGAATACCAAAGACCCAAAGCAGAAAGAAACTGTTAGGGTCTTTGTTTTTTTATATAAATCAGTACACTGATCTGCGATGCCTTTATTATGAAATAAACTCGCCCAAGATGAATCAGCCTCAGCGCAACAGCATACAATTACAACGCAGTCTTCATATCCTGTTATTGATCATTGGACTGATCTTGTTCATTGATGGCGCGATTTTAGTGCTGAATAAAAAAATTCATCTCGGCACCCTACTGCCCTTGCTGATCGGTGCTGCACTCTGTGTGGTGAGTTTAAGATCGACTCAGATCCGCTGTTTTTTAGCAGCGCGACCAAGATTGACCCGACTCTGGCGTTGGGCTTGGGCCGGCTTTGGATTGTGGTGTATCAGCTTGGCTGGATTCTTTTTATATATTCAACTACATAAAGATCAGCCGCTCCCACAACAGCCGATCGATGCCATCATCGTGCTGGGCAGCGGCATCATTCAAGGGCAAGCCTCACCCACCTTAGCATTGCGCTTGGATCGCGCTGCCGAAGTAGTGGCCTTACACCCCAAGGCG
>JASLJB010000117.1 GCA_030152605.1 Acinetobacter sp.
TTTAGGATCTCGATGATCCCGGTACGCGTCGGGTTAATGCCGACCGCTTCGAGGGTCACATCCGAGTTTTCAGTGATGGCAGCACCGACCATAAAGAAGGCCGCAGATGAAATATCTGATGGCACCTGAATTTCAGTCGCGGTAAGTTTGCCACCGCCTTGCAGAGAAATACGATTGCCTTCAGTTTTTACCTCATAACCAAAAGCACGCAACATACGTTCAGTATGATCGCGAGTCGGTTCAGGCTCCGTCACTGAGGTTTCGCCTTCTGCCCACAAGGCCGCCAATAGAATCCCAGATTTGACTTGTGCAGATGCCATCGGCAAATCATAGTGGATGCCTTTGAGCGATTGTTGACCGGTCATGGAAACTGGCGGTGTACCGCGTTCACCGGTGGTTTGGATCTGTGCACCCATGAGACGTAGTGGTTTTGCCACACGCTCCATCGGACGTTTCGACAAGGATGCATCTCCGGTCATGACCGAATCAAACTGTTGTGCAGACAACATCCCGGCCAACAAACGCATTGAAGTGCCCGAGTTGCCCATATACAGCGCAGTTTTCGGTGCTTTG
Source organism: Acinetobacter sp. (assembly GCA_030152605.1). GTDB lineage: Bacteria > Pseudomonadota > Gammaproteobacteria > Pseudomonadales > Moraxellaceae > Acinetobacter. The sequence goes on from JASLJB010000117.1 coordinate 574, forward strand.
AGGCCATGCATACCCACACCGTGAATGGTCACTTCACCATTCTTAGGTCCTTCGATGCTCACGCCCATGTCACGGAAGGCCTGTAAAGTTGCAAGTGCATCTTCACCTTCTAGAAAACCAGTCACATGTGTGGTGCCTTCAGCAATCGCACCGAACATGATCGAGCGATGTGAGACAGATTTATCCCCAGGAATACTAAATGTACCTTTAAAGGCATGAGATCCAGGCAAAATACTAAATTGTTGGGTCACCTTATTGTTCTCCATTAAAGGTTTTTTCGCGAGCATATGATTGAAGTGCTGTCTCGCGGCTTGTGCATGTCCTAGCAGGCCCATCAGCGCCTGCGAGTCCTCTGTTTCGATCAGTCGACGCAACTGAACCAATTGCGCTTCAAAGCCATCGACTGCATTTAAGATTGCGCTTTTGTTGGCAAAAAAGATGTCATGCCACATTTGCGGATCACTGGCCGCGATCCGAGAGAAATCTCGAAAGCCACCAGCCGCATAGCGAAAGATATCCAGATTGTCTTCGCGACTGGCCAATTGCTCAACCAAGTTAAACGCCATCAAATGTGGTAAATGACTGGTATGCGCCAACACTTCATCGTGCTTATAGACATCCATACAAATCACATCAGCTTGGGCGGCCTGCCACAGTTGAGTCAGTTTCTCCACCGCCCACGGCGCACTACTCTCCAGCGGGGTCAAGATGACTTTATGCTGGGCAAATAAATCCACCCGTCCAGCATGTACCCCGGTATGTTCAGCCCCTGCGATCGGATGACCCGGCACAAAACCCACCGGAAGTTGATCGCCAAACACGGCATGTGCAGCAGCCACGACATTGCCCTTGGTACTGCCGACATCGGTCAAGATCGCATCTTTGGATAAATAGGCTTGGATACTGCGCAGTGCTTGCTCTGTGGCACGCACCGGTAAAGCCAACACCACCAGATCAGCACCAATCACCGCTTCATGCGGCTGGGTATAACCGGCTTGAATCAAGCCCATGGCCTTGGCATCTTGCATGGTTTTTTGCGAACGGGTGGAAGCGACCACTTCGTCTGCCAAATGTTGCTGTTGAATCACCCGAGCCAGACTTGATCCAATCAAGCCTAGCCCAATAAAGGCAACTTTTTTAAACATTTTTTCTTTCAATACGGGTTGAGGCATAACGTTTGACTTATAGCACCGCTGCAGGATATGACCCGAGTACACGGATCTCTTTCACCAATGGACGAATCTCTTCAATCGCCGCCATGACATTGGCCTGATCAACATGACCTTCAAGGTCGATAAAGAACACATACGCCCATTTTTCTGGCAATGCCGGACGGGTTTCGATACTGGTCAAACTGATTTGGTGTTTGGCAAACGGTGCCAAGATATCCAACAATGCCCCAGCACGGTCATGCGCAGAGATCAATAAAGAGGTTTTGTCATTGCCACTTGGTGAGACTTTCTCACGACCAATGACCAAGAAACGGGTGGTGTTTTCAGGATTGTCTTCGATATTGCTATGTAAAATTTCCAGATCATACAGGGTCGATGCCACATCAGACGCGATCGCTGCCGAGTGCCATTCATTGCGAATACGGCGTGCTGCTTCGGCATTAGAGCTCAGTGCGACACGTTCAACACCTGGATAATGTGCATCTAACCATTTGCGGCACTGCGCCAAGGTTTGTTGATGTGCATAAATTTGTTTGATGCTGTCTTTGCGGGTATTGCTCGACACCAAAAACTGGTGATGAATGCGTAGTTCCACCTCACCGATGACGTTTAAGTGAGAAGCTTTAAAGCAATCTAGAGTATGGTTTACGATCCCCTCAGAGGAGTTTTCAACCGGTACCAAGCCATAGTGGGCACTGCCCGCTTCAACTTCACGGAACACTTCATCAATGGTCGGCAATGGACGAACCAAAGCATCATGCCCAAAGTGTTTCAGTACCGCAGAGTGGGTAAATGTTCCTTCAGGCCCAAGAAATGCAATACTTTGCGGTGCTTCAAGTGCCAAACAGGCAGACATGATTTCACGGAACAAACGCGCCATGGTCAGATCAGAGATCGGTCCTTCGTTGCGTTGCATCACACGACGCAAGACTTGTGCCTCACGTTCAGGACGATAAAACATCGGATTCTCTTCCGCGGCAAACTTGGCTTTGGCGACCGACTCGGCCAGCGCGGCACGGCGATTGATTAGTTGCTGAAGTTGTTGATCTACAGAATCAATTTCATCACGAATTTGACCTAAATCAAGAGAAGTCGAAGTTTTTTGATCGTCATGGACCATGTGGAATACTGCCCTTTTTCAATGTTGTTTTTAAATCCGATCCAGTATAACAAGAGTTCTGTTTGAATTGTTATACAAAAGCGGCTTTTATCATGCCGCTTTTTCGGGCGCATTTAGCATGACATGATTGCTTTTAAATCAAGCCGTTCGGACATAAAAAAACCGAAGCACTTGGGAGCAGTGCTTCGGTGAGTTTTATAGGATTTATTGAGTGCTTTTTGATTTGATCGCAGATGCGTCATCGACACATCTGTGTCTTCACATATTTAGACTGATTTCGCCTCAAGTACCACGTCATTGCTTTGATCATTACTTTCTTGCAGCATCAAACGATCGACTTCTTCAGGATTGTTGAGTGCTTGCTGTAATTGATCGGTGTCCAATTCACCAACCCACTTCGCCACCACGATGGTAGCCAAGCTGTTACCGACCAAGTTCGTCAATGCACGCGCTTCAGACATGAAACGGTCGATGCCCAAGATCAAGGCCAAACCTGCCACTGGGATATGCCCCACCGCACTCAAAGTCGCAGCCAAGACGATAAAGCCAGAACCGGTCACACCTGCTGCACCTTTAGAAGAGATCAGCAATACCGCGAGCAAGGTGATTTGATGCCATACATCCAATTGGGTATTGGTCGCTTGCGCAATAAAGATCGCCGCCATGGTCAAATAGATCGAAGT